>CALAGB010000387.1 GCA_937891245.1 uncultured Thermomicrobiales bacterium
CGTTGGTGCAACGCACGATAAGGGCTGGGTGCTTGTCGATCATCGCTTTGTGGATGGTGCGGGCCAGGTCGTAGTTCGCGTCGTTCGGTTGGATGACGGATCCGCGGACACTCGAAATAAAGCCCGCGAGTTGTTCTTGATTGACGGAATGACTGGTCCTCGGTTGTGTTGTCGCCATGGTACCTTCCTTTGCGCGCGGTCGATCCGCTTCCATTCAAGACAGTAAGAGACGTCTTCGTCCTCGCCATGAATCGCAGTCGCTCAACGAATCGCCGGTGCCATCGCCCGGCCGTCGGCAACCGCCATGAAGTCGCTGGCCGTAAGACCATGCCCGCCGATGCCCCAATCGCCGCTCTTGATGCTCTCGTCGATGAGCACCCAGGTCACCGGACGCAGATTCTCGCCTTCGATCGAGAGCATGGCGTCGGTCACCCGCTCGATCATCTGTTGCTTCTGTTCCTTCGAGAAAACCCCTTCGATCAACCTGATCGTCACCAATGGCATCGTTGCCCTCCACTCGCCGCTCGAGTCACCGGCCTGGCTGTCTCAACACCGCCTCCGGCCATCTCGCTGTCACCGGACGCGTTTGATGCGACGATAGCTGAACCCCATCAAGAGACTGTCAAGAGGGCATCAAAGGCGCAGAGATGTTGGCGTTTGTTGGTGTTCTCGCTGATCAATCGTCTTTGTTTGCAATCCGTGCGTCGCTGTGCCATGCTGAAATCACCTGATACATCGGGCCGCGCTCCCGCGATAGTGATGACCTCGCCATGGTACGACTCGAGATATCACTCCTCGGACCAATCCGATGCACGCTCGACGGCGAACCGGCTGGCGGTTTCGGCTACGACAAAGTGCGCGCGCTCCTCTTCTACCTGCTGGTCGAAAACGGCGGACCGCACCATCGCGAAGCGCTCGCCGGGCTGCTCTGGCCGGAACAAGATGAGGCTGCCGCGCGTCATAGCCTCAGCCAGGCGCTCTCGACGCTGCGCGCCGCACTGGACGACCGCTCCATCGAGTCGCCGTTGATCCTCGTCACACGCGACACGATCGAGATCAATCGCGCCGCTGCCTACGATCTCGACGTGGACGATTTCTTGACGCTTATCGCCGCCTGCGAAGAGCACACGCATGAGCACCCCGACGACTGCTCGCCCTGCGCCCGGCGCCTGAAGCAAGCGGTCGAGCGTTATCGCGGCGCGTTTCTGGCCGATTTCAACCTGGCCGGAAGCGAGCCGTTTCGTGAATGGCAGCTCACCACGCAAGAAGCGTTGCAGCGGCGACTCACCTGGGCGCTGGCACGGCTGATCGCCATACACCGGCGGCGGAATGAGCCGGAGCGAGCAATCGGGTTCGCCCGGCGCTGGACAGATCTCGATCCGCTTAACGAAGCGGCCCAGCGCGCGCTCATCGGCGCCCTGGCCGAGTCCGGTGATCGCAGCGGTGCGTTGCGCCAGTTCGAACACTGCCGGACACTGCTCGCGGCCGAACTCGACGTCGCGCCGGAGCCAGAAACGGAGGCGCTGGGCCGGTCCATTACGCAGGCCGGGGCAACAGACAAACCGCGAAGCACCGGCCGGTCGCGCGCATACCGGCCCACCGCACCGGTCGGTACGTTGATCGGTCGTGAGTACGAGCTCGACCAGCTGGCGCGGCTCTTACACGATCCAACCCACCGGCTCATCACGCTCGCCGGTCCCGGCGGTATCGGCAAGACACGCCTGGCGCTCGGGCTGGCCGAGCAGGAAGCGCGACGCTTTGCCGACGGTGCCTGTCTGGTCCCGCTCGTCAGCCTCTCCTCGCCCGCGCAACTGCCGCATGTCATCGCCGGACAGCTCGGCGTCGCGTTCTACGGGCCGGAAGAGCCGAAAGATCAACTCATCGCCGCGTTACGCTCCAGCGAGCTGCTTCTGATTCTCGATAACTTCGAACATCTGCTGGAGGGCGCCGAGTTTGTGTCGGCGCTCCTGGCGGCGGTACCGGGGCTCTATGTCGTCGCGACATCACGCGAACGGCTCAACCTTTACGGCGAGCAGGTCTTTCATCTGGCGGCGCTGCGCCTGCCGCCGGCATACGTCAGCGATCAACTGGAGCAGTACAGCGCCGTCCGCCTTTTCGTCTACCGGGCCAGGCAGGCCGACCCAATCCGGACCTTCAACGCGGACGACTACCGGCAGATCGCCCGTATCTGCACGCTGGCCAGTGGGCTGCCGTTGGCGATCGAACTGGCCGCCGCCTGGACGCCGGTGCTCTCCTGCGCCGAAATTGCCCGCGAGATCGAAAACAATCTCGACTTTCTGCGCACCGAACTGCGCGACATCCCCGAACGGCATCGCAGCATGCGCGCCGCCTTCGACCACTCGTGGCAACTGCTCGATGACCGCGATCGTGATGTCTTTGCCCGGCTCACGCTCTTCCGCGGCGGTATCGCGCGAGCGGCGGCGGTCGCGGTGGCGGGTGCCGACCTGCCGGTCCTTGCCTCGCTCGTCGCCAAGTCGTTCATCACGCACGATGCGGCGGGCCGCTATGGCGTGCACGAACTCCTGCGTCAGTATGGCGAACGCGCGTTGCGTGACCGTGGGCGGGAGTATGTCCGAACACGACAGGATCATTTAGGCTATTTCGTCGATCTGGTGGCCCGCAGCGAAGCACGCTTGAAAGGGCCAGAGATCGAATCCGGGCTGGCCGAGATCGAAACCGAACTTGAAAATATCCGCATCGCCTGGCGCTGGGCCGTCGAACAACGGCTCGGCCGTGAACTGAGCATCTGCAGTCGCACCCTCTGGCTCTTCTTCGAGATCACCGGCCGCTTCGATGAGTGGCGCAATCTCTTCGAGGCGGCCATCAACGCCCTTGACGCGCGACACGATTCGGCTCAGGAGACCGCCTATGCCGAACTGCTCACCGGCTACGCGGCCTGCCTGACTCGGCTCGGCGCCTTCGAAACCGCGGACCGTGCGCTCGAACAGAGCATCGTCATCCTGCGCCGCTATGCGCTCCCCGCGCAGCTTGCCTTTGCCTTGAACATCGCGGCACTCGTGGCACACACCAACGACGCCTTCGAGCGCGAGCAGGCACTCCTGCGCGAGAGTCTGACGCTCTTTCAGCAGGCCGGGGATCGCTGGGGCAGCGCCTATTCGCTGAATGATCTCGGCATGGTGACACACCTGCTGGGTGATACGGCTGAGGCCCGGCGACTGCTGCTGGAGAGCCTGGCGATCTCAACCGCCTCCGGCGACCAGCGCGGCGTCGCCTTCGCGCTCCATAATCTCGGCACGCTCGACTATCAGACCGGCGATTATCCGGCCGCCGAGCACTGGCACCGGCAGAGTCTGCAGACCCGCCAGGCGATCGGCAACCTGTGGGGCATCGCCACCTCGCTCACCCAACTCGGAATCGTCGCCGAGGCCCAGGGGAATCGCAAAACAGCCGAGCGCTGGTGCACGGAGGCGCTCCGGATCGCCGCCGATCTTCATGCGCTCCCGCTCGCGACCGATGTCCTGGTGGAACTGGCTCGGCTCCTCGCCCTCGAAGGAAACACCGCGCGGGCGGCGCATATCATCGAATTAGTGCTGGCGCATCCGGCCAGCGGCGCGGCGGCCACGAGCCAGGCCAGTATGCTGCGTGCCGAGCTGCCCGCGTCGGAGAACCGACAACCCACGAAACCCGCACGCTCCATCGAAGCGCTGATCCAGGCGATGCTGGCGGAGTACGACGATCGCGCTGCCGCTGCCACCGATACGACGCAAGGAGTGGACTATGCGCGCCCGCGAGCCGCGACAATCGGGCCGGCTGCGTCTGCACGAATTTGATATTTTCTTCGAAGACTTTGGGGATGCAAACGCGGCGCCGGTGCTCCTCCTGCCCTGCTGGCAGATCGCCCCGAGTCGCCACTGGAAGATGCAGATCGCCCATCTGGCGCGCTCGCGACGCATCATCACCTTCGATCCACCGGGGATCGGCGGGGGCGAACGCACGCTTGATTCACGCGCCTTTGAGTTCGACCGGATAGTCGATTACGCGATCGGACTGCTCGATCACCTCGAAATC
>CALAGB010000388.1 GCA_937891245.1 uncultured Thermomicrobiales bacterium
AGGTGATGGCGACTCCTGAAAGCGGATTTCCGCTTGAATCGAGCGCGGACATCACGACGTTGTTCGTTGGTGGTGCTGGAGTCGGCTCGAAGTCATAGACGGTCGTGGCGCCGTTAACGCCGATGGCGAGCGCGTCGACATTGTTATTTGCAAGACCGTGCCAGCCGCTGCCAACGTTTAATCCGATGCCGCCGGTGATCGTTGCATTGGGGTAGTCGGCGAGAATCGTACTCCACGGAGTCGTATCAAACTTATTCGAGTGCCCTGGCAGCGCGTGCGTCGACCACCACACGCCATCGAGTGTGTTCCAGGGTGTCCAGGTATCGTCCGTGGGGGAAAAGCCGGCCTGCTCATATGGCTCATAGACGAGTGTTGTAAAGCCAAGGTCAGGATCGGTGATCTCGATGTTGATGCTGGCGTGCTGGGCGGGATACGCGGCGGTGCTGCTACTAGAGTGATACTCGGAGTAGCTGAGTGTCGTGAGATCCGAGATGTGCGTCCCAACATAGCTCGTGTTGAACAGCTGCGCCTTCGCTTGGTTCGCGTCGCTGCCCTCGGTCGTGTTGAGCTGCAAGCTGCCGGTGCCAAGAGGTGCCCCGGTCGGTCCAGCGACAAAAGCGACAGAACCGCCGGATCGTGTGTCGGCAGTCGACCAATTCGCGTCGCCGCTGTGGACGACGACCGTGGTCGGGCTATCGGCCGATGCGTTTGAGATGTTGAAGGTGACGAAGAGAGAGAGTGCGATCGCGAGCATCATCGCGATCCAGAAGTGGAGATGTGCGCCCCGGCGACGCATCTCCGCCAGTGTACCGTTAACCATGATCCCTCCCCAAAGCGCTGGTGTACGAACGACGTAAACGAAAACCGAGATCAGTTCTCACGGTCGGTTTCGCCATTCGCTCATCATGACTCCGGCGACCAAACTTCGGGATGGGAGGACCCATGCCCTACGAGTCATGACTCATCGCGCCCTTGAGCGGGAGTTGCGCACGTCGGCCCCTAGTCCATCAGCCTCCTCACGATAAACGGGCGGATCGTCTTACTACTGGTCTTGGCAATACTGTCTGACGGACGGGTGTCGCAAACCGACTGAAATTAGCCGAATCGTATCACACGAGTGAACACGAGTTCTGTTTCATTTCGTTTCATTTTCAGGCTGTATTTCGCGTGATTGACGGATAATGCCCAATGCGCGAGGAGGTGATGCTTGGATGCGCGAGGAGGGGAGATGCCGGGGAGTCGAGCAACTCCCCGGCGCGAAGACCTACCGGAAGCCGGCGCCGAATGGCCAGCCGAACCCCGAGAAGTTCCGGAAGAAATTGGTGATCCAGTTCGAACTCGTGAAACTGCACTCCTGGTTCTGGTGTGTCCAGATGAAGACGCGGCAGAGCAGCGGCGGCGTCTTTTCAAAGTCGTAGGTCGTCGTGCTGCCGTTCACACCGATCGTGAGCGCGTCGGCGTTTTCATCGGAGACACCGGCCCAGCCGGAACCGTTGTTGAACCCGAAGCCGCCCTTGATCGTGGCGTTCGGATTGTTGGCGAGGATGTCGTTCCAGGTCACGAAACAGTCGAACGCGCAAACCCCTGGAATAGGCTTGGACGACCACCACTTCGCGTTACCACCGTTATAGGCATCCCATGTCTGCCAGACATCCGATTCCAGCGCACCAATGCCACCGGATTGATAGATCGGTTCGAAGACAAGCGATGTATAGCTCACTCCATCACCGGCGAAATCTACCTCGATGTTGAGGCCAACGTGCAATCCCTGATTACTGGTGCTATCGCTCGAGCGGTACTCGGAATAACTCATCGCGGTAATGTCAGCCAGCGGCGTTCCGACGTAGCTGTAGTTGAAGAGTTGCGCCTTGGCCTGATTGTTGCCGCCGTCCACCTGGTCGGTCGTCGTGATATGCAGGCTGCCGGTGCCGAGCGGTGTCGGGCTTGGACCGGTCACGAGTGACACATCACCACCAGCGCGTGTGTCCCCGGTAAACCAGCCGGTATCGCCTGCGCTTCCATCGCCGCTACTGATGTCGCTCCCCGTCACGACCACCGTGGTCGTGGTCGGTGCGGCGCTGGCCGTGGTCGCGCTGAGTGCGAGCGCGAGCAGCAGTCCGAATGCCAGTACGATCCGGATCGATCGATGCGCGCTCGGACGTGTGCGTCTCATAGTTGCCCCCATGACTCAATCTCCCTTGGGCGATACTGAACCTCTGAACGACCGTGATTGTGCGTCTCTCCTCGTGGTCGGTTTCGCCATTCGCTCGGCATAGCCCCGGCGACCAAGCTTCGGGAGGGAGTAACCCCTAACCCTGGTGGGCTATGATTCATCGCACCCGGTGAGGAATATTCGAAATTAGCTACTCGTTTCTGCACCTCCTTGGCGGGTTGCCACTCATAAATGGCCATTATGTCAATAGACGTGAGAAGATGAATACGGTGATGCAGCATCAAGGACTGCATTGCAATTGTACGCATTCGAGCGCCCTCTGTGTGGCGCCAATTAGTCCCATTCTAATCATCTTGCTGGTTCGAGCATGCTGGTAAGCGGGGCGTCGTCATGCGACACTCGATAGCCAGCGTTCGGGAAAACGGTTCGGGCAGGTCTGGGAAGGGGCGAGCATGACGATCTACGAATCGCTCGGTGTGCGTCGCGTGATCAACGCGTCGGCAACGTTGACACGCCTCGGCGGTTCCCTGATGCCGCCGCCAGTGGTGGTCGCGATGGCTGAGGCGTCGGAGGCGTTTATCGATCTCCCGGAGCTGCAACGCAAGGTCGGTGAGCGCATCGCCGAATTGACCCACAACGAGGCGGCGTTCGTGACATCCGGGGCGGCGGCTGGTATCACGGCATCGGTGGCGGCCTGCATCGCGGGCACCGATCCGGCGCTGATTAGTGCCTTTCCGTATCTGGATGGAATCGAGCGCACCGAGGTGATCGTCTGGCACAGCCAGCGGAATGGTTACGACTACGCGGCGCGCCAGACCGGTGCCCGCTTGGTCACGATTGGCCCGGAAGAGAGCGAACTCGAAGAGGCGATCAGCACGCGAACGGCCTGCATCCTCTGGTTCGCCGGGGCGCACTACGCACGTGACGCGATGCCAATCGAGGAGGTCGTCGCGATCGCCCACGATCGCGGCGTGCCGGTGATCGTCGACGCCGCCGCCCAGGTTCCGCCGATCTCGAGCCTCTGGCATTTCACGCGCGACGTTGGTGTCGACGTGGCCATTTTCAGTGGTGGCAAGGGAATACGCGGCCCGCAATCGAGCGGGCTGGTACTTGGCCGTGCCGTTCTGATCGACGCCTGCCGTGCCAATTCGAGCCCGAATCAGACGATCGGCCGGCCGATGAAGGTCGGCAAAGAAGAACTGGCCGGCCTGCTGGCTGCCGTCGAGTGGTCGCTGGCGCAAGACGAAGCGGCCGTGATCGACGGCTACGAACAGAGTGTACGGCTCTGGCTCGATGGGATCTCCGGTATTCCCGGCGTGCAGGCTGAACGCGGCTACCCGAGCGAAGCGGGCCAGCCGCACGGCCGTGCCATTGTCCGCTTCGGCCCAGACTGTCCATTGACGCGCGATCAGATTGTCGATGCCCTCTGGGAGCGCGATCCCCGCATCGCCGTCGGCGTGATCGGCGACATTGGCATCGCGCTGAATCCACAAACACTTGAACCGGGCGAGGATGCGGTCGTACTGGACGCGCTACGCACGGTGCTGGTGGGTTGAGGAGGGCGAACGCCGTAGTTCTGCCGATCGGGTTCGGTGTTCACCGCCCGGCCATGAATGGCGGTTGATACGATAGCCGGCGATTTCCTGGGTCACCGGCATGCGACCGTGCGCTTGATCCGGCGGGGATAAGCTCGCCCGATGCCCGCCCGGTGAGCGGCATCGCATGCCAGTGGAAGTCCGCTCGGTCCACCTCGACCGGGGAAATGAACCGTGGGATCTCGAGCGTGGATGGCGCCCGCGGCCCGCCCGAGGGAGCGGATTATGGGATCCCGACCGGTTGCCGCCCGCGGCCCGCCCGGAAACGAAATGCGGAACCC
>CALAGB010000389.1 GCA_937891245.1 uncultured Thermomicrobiales bacterium
ACCACCCAGCTATCCTGAGGGATATACGTGATGTTACTGCTGAAGAGGTGCTGAGCCGGACGCGTGTTTCTCCCGACTGGATAGTTGGCGGACCGCCGTGTCAAGGGTATAGCACGATTGGAAAGCGCAACAGGGATGACCCCAGAAACGTCCTCTTTTTGCAATTCCGCAGGATAGTTGAAGGTGTAAAGCCGCGTGGATTTGTAATCGAGAACGTCTTAGGCCTCAAGGATATGAGCTTTGAGGAAGAAGTGGCTGATAGTTTTCGTGAACTTGGCTACACAGTCGAGTACCGTGTCCTAACGGCGGCTGAACATGGCGTACCGCAGCTGCGCCGGCGAGTCATCTTTGTAGGCCATCTCGATAAGGGTCAGTTTCTCGGGCCCGATCCAACGCATCATGTTCACAACTACGTGAGCGTCGATGACGCGATTGGCGATCTACCGCCGCTCGGGGCGGGTGAGATGACTGAGATTTACGATCAGGATCCGTTTACAGACTTTCAGAGAGAAATGCGCGACGGAAGTGCCGGGCTGCAAGGGCATCTTGTTAGCAAGCATCCTGCTCGACTGGTTAAGGCCATTTCGTATATTCCCGATGGCGGAAGTCGGCGGGCGATACCCGACAAGTATCAACCGAGGAGCGGTTTTCACAACTCATACAGCAGGCTAGCCTCGTGGCTACCAGCGGTAGCAGTCACTCAGAATCTCGGTAAACCTTCCGGGACTAGATGTATTCATCCGACTCAGAACCGCGGTCTCACCACGCGAGAAGGTGCAAGGCTTCAGTCATTCCCGGATAGCTTCCATTTCACTGGAGGCACTACCAGTCAGCGACTGCAGGTCGCGAATGCCGTTCCACCCAAGCTGGCAACAGCACTTGGGCTTGCTCTACTCGACCCCACTCGCTGGGTACAGGTCGCGACGCTGACTTCAAGTAGCGACAGCCGAGTCGAAGGATTGCATCAGTTTGCCTGAAACTGACTCGATGCGGCTGGGGCGTGGTGATAGTCGCGCCCTTGGTGTGGTGGCGGTTGGGATCGGGTTCCCATCTGAGTTCGTCGACAGGGAGCCCTCGGGAACGGATAGCCCAGCGGTAGCAGATGCAATCGCATGGCTCCGAGACTCGCGCCCCCAGGCGCAGAATCACTGGCCGGCGCTTGCGTTGGCTCTTGTCGCGCAGATTGAGCTGCTTGCCGAATTGGAGGGGGTGGGAGTATTCCCAGATATATTTGCGTCGAATCCTCCGGAGACGGCCGCGCGCGAGGGTGGTCGTGCGGTCAATACCCTGAATTTCACGACTCTGCAAGAACCAGGATCGGTCAAGCTTCGCCCAATCTATAATCGCACGCTCGATGTAATTCGTCACACGATGCTGAGAGAGCATCCAAGCAACGCACCCCATGCAACACAGTCTTGGCCGGATTATCGTCCTCTGATCAGCAAGCTTGGCGCGATGCTTCCCTCCGAGCGGCGTTCGTTCGCGGAGCAGGTCTGGCAGATCGGCGTACTTGACCAACCGGCTCGGGAGATCGCAAGTGTGACTTCTCGAACGGTTCGCCCCTTTGAGCGAGTGCTGCGAGAGATGCCTACAAGCGTTGAGAATATCCGGGGCG
This sequence comes from uncultured Thermomicrobiales bacterium, assembly GCA_937891245.1. Taxonomy (GTDB): domain Bacteria; phylum Chloroflexota; class Chloroflexia; order Thermomicrobiales; family Thermomicrobiaceae; genus CALAGB01. The sequence goes on from CALAGB010000389.1 coordinate 1,616, forward strand.
GTGCAATATTGCAGGCACTTGCGTACGGATATCTCCGCGCCGACTCGCCGAATCTCATTCTTGAGTCATATAATGTTAATACGGGCAGCTCCCGTGCGGGAATGCTTGGTGATGTTAGCGGATTCCGCGGCGGCGAGCCTGAGCTTGCGGCCGAGGTGAAGGACATGCATCTGACGGTCGAGAACATCTTGCATCAGCTTGGTGATTTTTTTGAAGATATCCAGCGTGCACCGAATGTTACGGCCGTGGTGATATGTCGGGACATAACCGATGAGGCTCGCGGTATTGCTGAAGCATATTTTGACGAGGTGTCGGAATCTTCGAATTCTGGTCGGGAAGCCTCGGCGCCGGGTGTGACCATATTGAGCTTGTCTGATCTTGTCCGACGCGTGGTCGTGTGGGATGTTCCGAAGCAAGAAGAAGCGCTGCGAGGAGTGGAGTACTACCTCGCGCGAATTCAGAAATCAGCGTCGGCAGTTGCGTACGTGCGGAATTGGATTGCAGCGCTTGGTGCGGAGGCCGCGTCTGGTTGACCCTGCGATCTGTGGGCGTCAGGGCCGAGGCGGCTGGGCGGGGAGCGGGCGCTGAGCCTGAATGGCGTGCCAACCGATCAACGCGTGCTTTGGCCAATTTGGGATGGGGCGACCAGTCCAGATGCGCGGGAGAACGCGTAGAGTCACGGCATACGGACAATGTCATCGGCACTTCGCACCGGGGGAGGACACGGATGTCGCAGGAGAAGCTGGTCAGAGCGGTATACCCCGACGGGACGCACCTCGATGTCTCGCGGACGACCTCCGGCGCACTGCGGGGCACCGTCCGTGACAACGGGACGACTGACGCGGGCGCGGTATCGGTGCGTGGTGGTGCCGAACTAGGGGTCCGTCTCCTTCGGCTCTTCGTCTGAGACAGCATGTGCTGGCTCAGACGAGACCCTCAGGCAACGCATTCCAAGAATGCTTCCCAATCTTGACTCCCCACCCCAGGTCCCGAAGGCCCGCCGACACTGCATCCCACGCTGTGCCGCGCCGGTCTGCTTCGGGAATCGAGTCGATCATCTTCCCCAACGCCTCCGCGATGACCTTGTCCTCCGGGTCGAGGGTTGACAGGTAACCGTCCGCCAGCAGATACGAGTGGGAAGACGCTCCGTACGCCAGCACCGCGTCGAGGAACACATCGATCAGTCGAGGCGTGTCGAGCTCCACGAACTTCAGGTCATCGCCCCACAGCCCGCGCTTCACGGGGTCCTTCCCGAGGGTGAGCACGGTTCCGAATGGCTGCCCCTTATCGGGCACGGCGCGACGCACGTCGTGGACGATCTCGTGGAAATGCGGGTCGGTCACTCCGAAGCCGACGAAGAGCAGATGGCGGGTCATCAGCGTGGCCTTGACCAGCGAGCTGAGCGCGGCTCGGTCGGCGTTGAACCCGAGATAGTCCTCGCGGGTGAGGACGATGGAGGCGGGGTCATCGACAGTGCCGTGCAGCTTGAGCAGCCACTTCTCCGCGCCTCCCGGGGCACCGGGGATGACCC
>CALAGB010000390.1 GCA_937891245.1 uncultured Thermomicrobiales bacterium
TACGAGATTACAAGGTGACTGGAGTTCAGACGTGTGCTCTTCCGATCTCTCGCGCGGGCCGCACAAGGCTTACCGGTGACAACCATCGGCGGTCGCGACACCGACGAGCACCTCACCGCGAGCGACGACGAAGAAAACGACCTCGGACAATTACGTGATCCGGATGACGCACTCGACCTGGCGCTCCATCGCGTCATGGAACGCGTTTATTTGCCAAGCGCGCGCAATGTTGATGAACTGACGCGTTGGTGGGGGGCCGAGGCCCGGCTGCCGGAGGATTCGGTCGAACTAACCAACATGGTGCGCCATGGGCTGGGGAGCCGGATCGTCGCCCGCGCCGTCGCCGCCGGTGACATCAAACGCGACGTCGGCTTTTCGGTGCGCCTGCCGGGCGGCAGCTTCGCCGAGGGACGCGTCGACCTCCTCTTCCGCGACGAAACCGGACTGGTGATCGCCGATTTCCGGACCGATCGCCTGACCGCTGCTGAAATCGACGCGCGCGCGCCGATCTGGCGTGAACAAGCCAGGCTCGTCGCCAACGCGCTGGCCGCCGCCACCAGCCTGCCGGTCAACGAAGTCCACTTCGTCTTCGTCCGCCCCGGCGTCGAGCGGTTCATCGACCTTGGTGCTGGGAACCCGATGTCATCCTGAATCGCAGTGAAGGATCTCTCTTGACTTGCCTCTACACGGTCGCAAGGACACGGAGAGGAGCTTCTTCGCCGCGGTTCAAAATGACAGAAGACAACGGCGTTGCGCGAGTTATTAAATGTTCTCGTCGCGGCCGAGGCTTTGAAGCTCATCGACGATGGCGCGGAGCTCGTTGGCGCGGGCGTGCATGCGCACGATCGGCTCGCCGTTGTTGTCGAGGAAGAGGATGTCGATATGATCCTCGGCGTCGACCATCTCCGAGCCGCCGTAGTCGAGTTCGACGGTCAGCACCGGCGTAATGCGTTCATTCCCCTGCTGGGTGCTCTCGCCGGGCGGCGTATTGGCCGCCGCGTAGCCCCAGTGGTCGACCAGATCGACGAGGGCGCCTCGCTCGTTCGGCTCGCTGCCGAGATAGAGCGAGAGATCGATACGGCCGTCGCTTAAATGGAGATAAAGACCGTCCTGTGCCTGTTCGATGGCAACATCTTGCGGGAACCAGAGATCGTAGATGACGAGCGGACGGGCGGTATCGGCGTCTTCATCGTCTCCGGCCGCTTCCTCGCCCTCAAGTCCGCCCTGTTGCTGCAAGAGTGAATAGTGCGCCAGTCCATAGATATAGAGCGTCTCGGCTAGCCGGGAGCGCAATGGGGCACTGAATGTGCCGGGGAATTCGTCTTCGATCAGCCGTTCCAGTGTGCGGACCATCCGGCCGTACTCTTCCATGTCGCGCAATTCGCGGTTGACAAAGCCACGCGCACCCTGGAAGGCGGCTCGGAAATCCTCGTAGATGTCTTCGCCCGACTGTTCACCCAGAAAACGGCGGATATCTTCGAAAAGGTCTTCTTCGTTTGATGGATTCTCGTGCTCCGGATGTTCGGACACCGTCGTCTCTCCCCGGAATCATGGCAACAAACACCATAGGCCGGTGCGCAACCATGGACACATACACGCGGCAAAGGTCCAACGCGCTGAACAATACCAGAGAAGTGAGGCAGGGGCTAGATGCGTAGGAATTGGGGACTGAAGCTTCTCCGTCAGACCTTGCGTTCGGACTCATAGAGGCCGAACGCGTAATGGTCCAGAGTCGCGGCGAGAAGTTGCTGATCTGAATGCGATAGAGTGGCGCGCGAACGTTCATGATCGATGAGGATCGTCAAAATCTCTGCCGGTCCAGGTAAAAGCTCGCCGCATTTGATGAACTGTCGGATTAATTAGACATAACTACGAACACCAGGTGGCGAACCGATCACGTAACCGGTATGTCTTACTGCCCCGCGCGTACGTGCGCCGTTTTGCCGGTCCACGTGCCAGACTGGCACTGGCGACATAAAGAATGGCACGCGTTGTGCACTTCTCGTTGCGTGTGTCGCGCGGTTGACGTTCGGAGAAGGCCGCGGCACTGTCGATCACGAAGACAAGCCGCAAGTCTCAGTTCGTCGGGGCGCCCGCCGGAAAGGGCGGGCGGAACGCACACCGTCACGACGTGCGCGCCACCTCGCGATCGATTCGGCGACGTTGTACCTCGCTCGGAACGATGGAGCAGTTCGGAGATGTCGGTAACGCTTTCACCCAATGAATCGGGCATGAATCCACGCGGAGCGCATATGCGCAGTTACCTGCTTCAGTTCGTGGCTGAGCTTTCGCGCGAGACGTCGGAGGCTGGGCCGTCCGAGTCGATACCGGTGCAGTTGGTTGAGATGCTACTCGAACTCTCGCGTGAGCCGGGCCGGGCCGTTGAGAACGCGCCCAACTATCACGAAACGCAACGGCGCTTCATTGAGGGTGTTCTGTGCGACCCCCAGTTGTCCGAAGCCGATATCCTGCTCGGCGGCCGGATCTTCGGCATCGATCTGACGCGCCCGCGCGCGGTCATTCTGGTCAATGCTGCCGGCTATATCCTGCAGAACCGGGACGATGCGCAGTCCGACGAGGCGGCCGAACAGCGCCGGGTGCAGCGCCTGATCAGTTGCATCGTCCATTACTTCTCGCTGCCGAGCGATACGATCTGCGCCGATATCGGAGGGGGCGAGATTGCCATTCTCAAGGCGAGTAGCTCGCGTGATCTGGCCGGCTGGGTTGAACCGGCCGATAGCCCGCGTTGGGGTCCGCTCTCGTGGGCCGATCTGGGCGCTCTGAAACGCGCCGCCGATGGTCTGCTTCAGGCGCTGCGACAGGAGATTCACTGCGAGGTGACCATCGGCATTGGACGGTATCATCCGGGGATTCGAGGATTGGCCCATTCGTATCAGGATGCCCGAGCCGCGCTCTCGATCGGCGTCCAGTATGAAGGGGCCAATCGTGTGCATTGTCTCGATCGACTCGGTATCGCCTCGTTCGTCGGCGTGGCCGACGATCGCACGAAGCTCGATCTGTCAGCGCACCTTCTGAGCCCGCTTGATCACGCACCGGAACTCCTTGAGACGCTCGATATCTTCTTCACCGAGAACTGCGTTCCCTCGGCGACCGCCGCCCGCCTCGGTATTCACCGCAACACGTTACGCTACCGACTCGACAAGATCACCTCGCTCACCGGGCTCGATCCGCGCATCTTTGATGACGCGGTCCAGCTACGGCTCGCGCTCGTTGTGCGTCTGCTCAGAGTCCATTCCAACTAACTAGTCATCCGCACAAGAGATGAATGTCGCTTCTTGGTCTTCTGACCGATGATCGATCTCAACCTATGCATCTAGGATCGATACGCAGGAAGAATGCTCGCCTGTTCGCTGATTCGAGTGCGGCGGTTCAAGAGGTTCGGCGCGTGTAGAGAGAGGAGCGCGGGGTGGCGCTCAAACATCAAGATAGGCAATCACCAAATGGCCTGCCTGACGCGGTCGAACGCTTTACCGCATCGGTGAGCGATACCCTTGCCGGTCGTCGTCTCGCGTACTCACGCGCGTTGCGCGAGTTGGAACGCCAACGAACGCCTGTGGCCGAGGCCGCCGCCTGTCTCGCCACGGCGCTGGCGAATGGCCGAATCGTCCTCGTCGCCGGTAATGGCGGG
>CALAGB010000391.1 GCA_937891245.1 uncultured Thermomicrobiales bacterium
ACGAGCGTACGTCTGGTAACAGGCGTGATCCAGCACGGCCCGCTCCTGCATGGAGAGCCCCTGACGCGGCTCGGCCAGCATGATTTCGAGCAGTCCAATCACCTCCGCCACCTGCTCGGCAAGCGGATCGACGCGCTCGTCGTCGGGCACCGGCGGCAGGTCAAAGGGGTTGAGGTGCTGCTCCGATGAGCTGGCGAGTCGGATCGACTGCCCGCCGACCGCAGCCGCCAGCGTCCGATACTCGTCTTCTGGATCGATGACCAGGAACTCGGTCCCCGCCAGCAGACTGCGGATGGCCAGCAATTTCGTGAAGTAGCTCTTGCCGGCTCCCGACTTGGCGAAGATGACGAGATTGGCGTTTTCGAGGCTGGCATCGAAAGGATCAAGGATGACCGGCGTATGACTCGGATTGGTAATGCCATAGAGAATCCCGCGCTCCATCGTGAGGGCGTCACCGGCAAATGGGAACATCATCGCGAGTGAGGTGGTGTCGAGGTTGCGTGACCGGAGGAGTCGATCCTGACCGGCGGGCAGGCAGGCGTGGAAGCCGGCATCCTGCTCCAACAGCGCGATACGTGACTCTGCCAACATCCCGCCCAGCAGTCCCTCGACTCGCCGGGTGAGCGCTTCGAGCTCGGCCAGGGAGTGCGCACGCAGCAGGAGATAGAGACTCACGGCAAAGATCCGCTCCTCGCCGCGCTGCAGGGCATCGCGTAGACGCTCGGTGTCTTCGTAGGCGATCTCCCGCTCCGGGTCGGCAAGCCGACCGCTACGCGCGGCGAGCAACCGCGAGGAGTGGAGTTGCACCAGCTTGTGTGAGAGCGCCGAGAGCATCTGACTCGTCTCGAGCTGGGAGAGATGGACGCTCAACTCCATTGGTAGATCGGTATCCAGCAACGGATTGAGCCAGCCTGGACGGACGCTGCGCGGATAGCCGGTCACCACCAGCGTTCGAACATACTGGCTGTCCAGATACAGGTGGTCGCGTGCGACTTCGACGGCCGACGGTGCGATGAGATCCGCTACCGTTTGGCTGCCTAGTGCGAAGCGCCACGCATCCGACTCCGGACCTCGCCGGGATTTAGGCGCTCGGTGACGGCGCGTTAGTTTGGCCATCGGACATTCCTCTCCTTAGCGCGCGGGGAATGCACAACGGAGGTGGTCGTGTGACAAAGCGCTTGCGATAGGACTCGTGGGTGCGCGTGCGCTGGGCACCAGCAGGCGGCGAATAAGTGGAGCAGTTCGGCGCTGCCAAGCCGCCGCACGGTGAGGCCGCAGCGCCCCAGTCCCCGACTCACTTCCTCGCAGCGATCGAGCAGCTGCCACTGAACCGCGTCTGGGGTGGTCGCATGCGCCTGCTGATGGAAGAGACGACGCGAGCGCACAGTTTGGGCATCGTCGACTGCCGGGATAATCACGTAGCGATGACGGTCCAACAGCGTTCGCTCTCGCGCCAGCTTGCGCAGGTACAGACTGTGATCCCGCCCAAGGTCGGCGAGGGTCGACGGGAGTCGTTGAATTCGACTGTCCAGGTCGCTGGCGAGTTGAGCGACGTCGATCGGAACGGCTCGGAGAACGATTTGGAGCGGGAACGTCAGGCTGTTGAGGAAGGCGGCAAAACCGGCGACAAGCGCTCCTTGCTCGTCAGCCCCCTGATGGGCAAAGTCCACGCCACTGACCTCGACTACTGCCCGCGCCGCACCGCCCGTGAAGAAGATCACATCATCTTCGATGCGATCGATCTGGATGTGTAATTCCTGCACCGATGCGTGACGCTTCATCAAGTTACCTCCCATCGGATCTGAGGTGTTAACTCGGTCCAACTCATCTCCGCTTCATTCGGCTCGTGGACGTCGATCTCACGTGGTCGCCACACGCTGGTCCTCGGGAGGGTGATGTAGTGCACGGCGACAAAGGCCCACTCCTCCAGACCGCGGCCATATGGGCGGACAAAGGCGATCGCAGCCGCGAGGAACATGCAGCTGGCGGCAAGTCCGATCCGCAGCGCCATCGGCGCCGATGGCCATTGATTCCACAGGCCATAACCGCTTGACGCGCCCGCGATGAGCAGCATGACCTGCTGGGCAGTCAGACCATAGAAGGCCTTGTCTTCCACGTTGAGATGCGTGGGGATCTCGTGACGCCAGTCTTCCATTGGAGCGTTTTCCCCTCTATCCTCCGGTGCCAAGTGCTGATTGGATCAGGCCCGCGAGGACCCGCGCCGAAAGGACGATTGCCAAGCCCGCGAGGGCATTGACCATGCCCGACTTGCCGCGTTCCATCTGGTGTGGGTTGCCGCCAGCGCTCATGTAGACGAAGGCACCCCACATGAGAAAGAAGGCAGCGACGGTCACGGCGACACCGAGGCCGATGTTCAACAGATTGGTGAAGAGGTTATTGATCGCGTCCAATTAGCACCTCCCGTGCGCCTGCTCCGTCTTCCAGCCAACAGCGATGTATCGCGGGCGGCGCGCGCGGTGAGCGTTTCATAGTGTGCTCCGTATTCTCCCGGCACCGGCGTAGTGGGCGAGCCAATAACCGGCGAAGACCGGCATTTCGCGCACGACATCGCCTTCTTGCGGCG
>CALAGB010000392.1 GCA_937891245.1 uncultured Thermomicrobiales bacterium
TGAGGAATCGCCTCAGGCTGATAATGGTGAGGAGCCGGCGAGCGAGTAAGCGCGCGCCGACCCCGGCCAGACGTTCGCACCTCAAGAAGTCAAACTGGCTACCCACACCGTGGTATGGTCAGTGTATGGTGAAGCCCCCAACCATCGCTTGCGTTCGGGGGCTCGCTGTTTCTGTAATTCCACTGGTGATCAGGCATACTTACGAAAGACTACGGCACTCAGCCATGGCACCATTGGAGGCCTTGGGAGAACACGATGGCAGACAAATTTGAGAAATTCACCGAGCGGGCGCGCAAAGTCCTGACATTGGCTCAGGAAGAGGCGCACCGGTTCAATCACAACTACATTGGGACCGAACATCTGCTCCTTGGCCTCGTGCGTGAGGGTGACGGCGTCGCGGCGCGGGTGCTCGCCAACATGGGCGTCCAACTGCCCAAGGTCCGCAGCGCGGTCGAGTTCATCATCGGTCGTGGCGACTCGATGATCGTCGGCGAGATCGGCCTAACTCCGCGCGCCAAGAAGGTGATCGAGTTGGCGGTCGATGAGGCACGCCGCCTCAATCACCACTACATCGGTACCGAACATCTGCTGCTCGGACTCGTTCGCGAGGGCGAGGGGATCGCGGCCGGCGTCCTCGAAAGCCTCGGCGTTAATCTGGAGAAGGTGCGCCAGCAGGTTTTGCAAGTCGTCAGCCAGAACAGCGGTTACCAGCAGAAGGCGCAGCAAACCAAGACGCCGTACATGGACGCGCTCGGCTTCGATCTGACCGAGGCAGCGCGCCAGTCGAAGCTTGATCCAGTAATTGGCCGGCAAGCTGAAATTGAGCGCGTCATGCAAATCCTGTCGCGCCGGACCAAGAACAACCCGGCACTCATCGGCGAGCCGGGCGTCGGCAAGACAGCGATCGTCGAGGGGCTCGCGCAACGGATCATCTCGGGCGATGTGCCCGATCCATTGCAGAACAAGCGCGTCGTCGCGCTCGATATCGGAGCGCTCGTTGCCGGTACGAAGTACCGTGGCGAGTTCGAAGAGCGACTGAAGAAGATCGTGGCCGAGGTCAAGGACACCGGCAGCATTCTCTTCATCGATGAGCTCCATACACTGGTCGGTGCCGGTGCCGCCGAAGGCGCGGTCGACGCCGCCAACATCCTGAAACCGGCGCTCTCGCGCGGTGAAGTGCAGACGATCGGTGCCACGACGCTCGACGAGTACCGCAAGTACATCGAGCGTGACGCGGCGCTGGAGCGGCGCTTCCAGCCGGTGAACGTCGATGAGCCGACTGTCGAAGAGACGATCCAGATTCTCAAAGGCATTCGCGAGCGTTACGAAGAGCATCACAAGCTGAAGATCAGCGACGAGGCGCTCACGGCGGCGGCGATCTTCGCCTCTCGCTACGTCACCGACCGCTTTCTGCCGGACAAGGCGATCGACCTGATCGACGAAGCCGCCTCACGCGTGCGCATGTACCGCTCCGCCTCACCGCCGAGCCTCAAAGAAGCGAAGCGCGGCCTCGAGTCGCTGCGGAATGAACTCGATGGCGCGGTGAGCGGCCAGGAATTCGAACTGGCGGCTGATCTGCGCGATCGAGAGAAGAAGCTGCAAGCGCGCATCACCGATCTCGAAGCGCACTGGCGCGAAGAGCAGGATGAGGCGGAGCCGGAAGTGAGCGATGAAGATATCGCTCAGGTCGTTTCGATGTGGACCGGAATCCCGCTCATGCGGCTGGCGACCGAAGAGAGCGAACGGCTGCTGCACATGGAGGAAGCGCTCCATGAGCGGATCATTGGCCAGGACGAATCGATCTCGACGATGGCGAAGGCCGTTCGTCGTGCGCGAGCCGGCCTGAAGGATCCGCGTCGTCCGATCGGCAGCTTCATCTTCCTCGGCCCGACCGGCGTTGGGAAGACGCTGCTGGCGCGGGCGTTGGCTGAATTCATGTTCGGCAGCGAGGACGCGCTCATCAAGATCGACATGAGCGAGTTTATGGAGCGTCACAATGTGTCGCGACTGGTCGGAGCGCCTCCGGGCTACGTTGGCTACGAAGAAGGTGGCCAGCTGACCGAGGCGGTTCGCCGCAAGAGCTACTCGGTGATCCTGCTCGATGAGATCGAGAAGGCGCACCCGGAAGCGTTCAACATGCTCCTACAGATTCTCGAAGATGGGAACCTGTCGGATGCGAAGGGCCGTCGGGTTGACTTCCGCAACACGATCATCATCATGACCTCGAACATCGCGGCCGATATGATCCAGCGCGAAGGACCGCTCGGCTTTGCCATGGCGGCCAATGAGGAAAAGAAGGCGCAGCAGAACTACCAGGTGATGAAGGACAAGGTGCTCGGCCAGTTGAAGCAGACCTTCCGGCCCGAGTTCCTCAACCGTATCGACGGTGTGATCGTCTTCCATCCGCTCTCGACGACTGAGATTCGCGAAATCGTCGAGCTGGAGTTGAAGCGCGTCCGCACGCAACTGATCGAGAAGGAGATCACACTCGAGGTGACCGAAGCAGCCATGGATCTGCTCGGAGAGCGCGGGTACGATCGTCAGTTCGGTGCGCGACCGCTCCGCCGCATCATCCAGAACCTGATCGAGGATCCGCTCGCCGAAGGGTTGCTCGACAACCGCTTTGGCCCCGGCACGACCGTCGTGGTCGATGTCCGCGAGGATCTTCTCACGCTCGAGAAGGCCGAGGATCTCGTTCCGGTTTCGTAGCAAACAAACGGACGAACGAAATGCCACCGGGAAACCCCGGTGGCATTTTCGTGCCCGGGCGATGGGGTTGTTCTGCGAGTCAAGAGAGATCCTTCGCTGCGGCTCAGGATGACAAGTGCAGGTAATCCTCTTTCATGTCATCCTGAGCCGCAGCGAAGGATCTCTTTCCCGTCTCCCTCTCATCCAACCCTGAAGGAAGCCTGGTCCGAGCACAGCGCCTCTGATAGACTTCGAACGAATGTTCGATAATCACGCTGTCCATCCGTGAGGTGGCTCATGCCGAAGACGCGCACCAAATTCGTCTGCCAGAATTGCGGGCTCGAGAGCCCGGCGATGTATGGCCGTTGCCCCGAGTGTGGCTCCTGGAACAGCATGGTCGAGACGCTCGAGGCGCCGCCGGCGCGCAAAGAATCGGCCGTGCGACATCGAGGCGCGGCGTTCTCGGTGGTTGCGCTCGATTCGGTCGAAAGCGCCGAAGAGAACCGGCACGTTATTCCGATCAACGAATTGAACCGCGTGCTCGGCGGTGGCCTCGTGCCCGGCTCACTGGTGCTTGTTGGTGGTGACCCGGGCATCGGAAAATCGACCCTGCTGCTGCAGGCCGCTTCGCTGCTGGCCCAGGCGACCCCTCCGGTGCTTTACGTCTCTGCCGAAGAATCGGCCCAGCAGGTGAAGCTGCGCGCCAACCGGCTGGGACTCGGCACCAATGGATTATTCGTACTGTCCGAAACACGCCTCGATGATGTGCTGGGAGCGGCAGAAGAGCTGAATCCAAGTCTCCTGATCGTTGACTCGATCCAGACGGTCTATCTCGATGAATTGACGTCGGCCGCCGGGAGCGTCAGCCAGGTGCGTGAGTGCACATCCCGCATCATGCAGTTTGCGAAGCCGCGACAATTGCCAGTCTTCCTCGTCGGGCACGTGACGAAGGAAGGTGCGATAGCCGGGCCGCGTGTGTTGGAGCATATGGTCGACGCAGTTGTCTATCTGGAAGGCGATCGCTTTCACCAATTTCGCATCCTACGTGCGGTCAAGAATCGTTTCGGCTCGACCGATGAAGTTGGCGTCTTTGAGATGGCCGATGCCGGGATGCGCGAGGTGCGAAATCCCTCGGAAGTCTTCCTGCAGGAGCGTGCCGGGAACGCGGCCGGTTCGGCCATCGCGGTGACCCTCGAAGGCTCGCGCCCGATCCTGCTCGAAGTGCAGGCGCTCACGGCCAACAGCGCGCTCGGTATGCCACGACGCAGCGCCAACGGATTCGATGGCAATCGCGTTCAGATGCTGGTGGCCGTGCTCACCAAGCGGGTTGGGCTGCCGATGGGCGGCCAGGACATCTACGTCAACATTGTCGGCGGTCTGCGCGTCGTTGAACCGGCCGTTGACCTGGCGGTCGTCGTCGCGATGGCTTCCAGCTTCCGCGAACGGCCGGTTGATCGAAGGGCGGTTGTCATCGGCGAAGTGGGGCTCTCCGGAGAACTGCGTAGCGTGAACCAACTCGAGCGCCGCATCGCCGAGGCACAACGCCTCGGCTTCG
>CALAGB010000393.1 GCA_937891245.1 uncultured Thermomicrobiales bacterium
GATCAGGTGGAACTCGTCAACCCGGTCCTGAGTGAGCGCGGTATTCGCTCCCTCCTGGGCGTTCCGCTCCAGATCCAGGGGCGGCTCATCGGGGTGGTCCACGTGGGGACCGTGGCGCGTCGCGAGTTCGCCGAGGCGGATATTCACTTTCTACAACTGGCCGCGAATCGGGCGGCGCTTGCGATCGAGAATGCGCTCCTCTATCAGCAAGCCCAGCAGGCCGTGCAGGCCCGCGAGGAGTTTCTCTCGATGGCGGCTCATGATCTTCGGACGCCGTTAACGACCGTTATGGGTTGGGCATCGATGCTCGCCGATGCGGTCCGCCATCCGGATCGCAGCGATCCGGAGGCTATCAAGAGCTTCGCGGACGAGCTTCAAAGTCAGGTCCAACGTCTTGACACGATGATCGACGACCTCCTCGACGCGTCTCGAATCCAACAGAATCGGATCGAATTGCGTTTGGAGCAGACTGATCTCGTGTCGCTCGTCCAGCGGGTCGTCGCACGTTTCGAACATGCGCCCGAGCGAAGACCATCTCATCAACTCATCTTCGACCACCCCACAGCGCTCATCGGTCGGTGGGACCCCACACGGCTTGAACAGATCGTCGTCAACCTCGTCTCCAACGCGCTCAAGTATTCGCCGACGGGTGGCGAGGTACGTGTCGGCGTCGCCCTATCCGGGACGGATGCCGAGTTCACGGTGCAAGACCACGGGATCGGGATGAGCCCGGAGGAGTTGGAGCACCTTTTCCAGCCGTTCCGTCGTGCCGATGCAGCTCGCCAGGTAGCCAGCGGGTCGGGGCTTGGACTCCACATCACCCAGCGGTTGGTCGAGCAGCACGGTGGGTCGATTGTCATTACCAGCACCCCAGGGAACAGCACGACCGCGACAGTCCGGTTGCCATTGCAAAGAGATTATTGACGAAGCCGCGAACTCGTCGCGGGGTGGCCTATCCCGTAGGGTAGGCGAGTTGGTAACCCTTCTGAGTAATCGTGAAGACTCGTGAACCGCTCGGCATCCGGCTCATTTCGAGAGCACCTTCGGTGGCGAGTTTATCGAGATCAGCAACATCGTCAAGTGGGATCGACAGTGGCATGACACGGGGATGATAGATCGTAACCGTCGACCCGGTCGTCTGCGGTGCGACAAATGCCTCCCAGGCGCGTGGCTGCGCGCGGCGAGCCATTGTCACGAGGGTCAAGAGAAGGGCTTCAGGGCGGGCCAAGCTCTCATTCTCATACATTAGTCTCCTCGATTCCGACTGAGCGGTGAACCCCTCAGCTGCGGCCGCCAGGCAAGTCCGCCGTATAACAAACCTGGTGGACGTAATTCGGCCGCTGAAATACACCAACGGCGACGGTTGCTGCTCGTGTCAATAGCTCGGCAATCACATTTGACGCACGCATGGTGTTTCCGAACTTCGAATCATCGAATACGTAGGTCGTCACCCTGGACTCCCACGAGCAGCCTGCGTCCCAGATGCGCGACCAGGCAAGCACAGGATAACGGGTGCGCCGTCTCAGCGAGGCAACGTTCAAACTCGGGGCGTAGCAAGAACGTGTCATTCCCATCGCTCTTCGCGGCGCTCGCGATGAAGATTCGACGTGGCCGGTTCTGGGCGACTCGACGACGGGTGATTCCGCCCCAGCCGGCCGCGAACCAGGCCATTCGGCAGGCTCGCGATTCAGCGACGGCGGGTTTGTCACGCGTCTGCAACACGGGATGGCGTCGTGTGACGCTTTTGAAACTCTGGGCAACCTACACTTTCCGTAGAGCGACGCGAGGCGAGCTTCAAGCAATCGGCACGAAGGCGAGATAGCCCGCGTGGAGCCCGCCAGTCGACGCGAAGGAGTGGATTATGTGGGGCGAACATATGATGGGCGAGCACGCGACCAGAAACGGCGTGTGGTGGGGTCTGACGTCAGTACTCTTCTGGGTTGTCGTCATCGCGCTCGTGACCGCCGCGATCGTCGTGCTGATCAAGCAGGTTCAGCAGGCCCATGCTTTCAGGGAGTCTGGCGTCGATCCGGCAATGAAAATCCTCAGGGAACGCTTTGCCCGGGGAGAAATCAGCGGCGAACAATTTGACCTGATGCGCCGGACGCTCGGTGAGCGCACCGGCCTACGAACTGAGAATGCGAAATGACCGTGCGAACGAGCGATCCACCAGTCAGCCACACTCTGGACGATGGAACGACGATCGCCATGCGAACGATCGAGCCGGACGACGCGCCCGCGCTCCAACGTTTCCATAGCCGGCTGAGCGAGCATTCGATCTATCTTCGCTTCTTCGGCTTCGTGCCGGAGCTCAGCGATCAACGCGCACGGTACTTCACTCAGCTTGATAACCTGCACCGCCTCGCGGTGATAGCGCTCGATCCTGACGACGAGGACGAGATCATCGCCGTCGCCCGGCTCGACCGCGAACCGGGAACCGACTCCGGCGAATACGCCGCGATCGTCGAGGATCGGTGGCAGGGGCGTGGCATCGGCTTCGTCGTGACGCGCCAGCTCCTCGACCTCGCGGTCGAGCGAGGGTTTCGACGGGTATATGCGATGGTTCTCCCTCAAAACGACCGCATGCTCGCGTTATTGCGCAATCTTGGCTTCCCCACCCGCACCCAATCGGTCTCCGGCGTCGCGCGCGTCGATCTCGATCTCAGCCGGAAAGATGAGGGTGCCGCGCGGCAGCAGGAACACGTCGTGGCGATGCTTCGCCAACGCAGGGAAGCCGCCTAGAATGCGAGCAACGTGCCATGATGATGACGAGCCGAAGTACACGATGCGGGAGGCATTAAATCGATGCTTCTATCCGATCTGCCGGCAAGTAGATGGCACATTCCGTGATAACGGCCTACATTGCCGGTGAATGGCTCGCACATTATCAGGGGAGACGACATGGTTACGAAACAGTTAATTCTCGTCGTAGATGACGACGCACCAATCCTTCGGTTGGTGCGCGCGAAGTTGCAGGCGGACGGCTATCGCGTGGTGACCGCCATGAATGGGCAAGAGGCCGTCGAGATGGCTATTTCAGAGCGGCCCGATCTGGTTGTACTGGATCTGATGATGCCGATCATGGACGGCATCACGGCGATGCGGCACATCCGCGAAGAGTCGAAGGTTCCGATCATCCTCCTGACCGCCCGGACATCCGCCACCGACAAGATTCATGGCTTGGACAGTGGCGCCGACGACTACCTCACCAAGCCGTTCAACCCGGATGAGCTGTCCTCCCGTGTCGCGGCGGTGCTGCGAAGGACCGTGAACACTCCTACGCCGGCTCATCCGATACTCCGTTACGACCAGCTCACCATCGACCTGGAGCAGCATCGGATTGTGCGAAACAACGACGAGATTCGACTCACCCGCACCGAGTGGGAGTTGCTCGAGCAACTCGCGAGCCAGCCTGGCCGTGTGATGCGGCATGGTGAACTCCTTGCCCGGATCTGGGGACCGGAGTTTCGCGATGAGACATATTATCTGCGCACATGGGTCTCACGACTTCGCGGCAAGCTCGAGTCCGAACCAGAGCATCCCAAATTGATCACAACCTATTCGGGCATTGGCTATCGTCTCGAAGCACCGGATGAAGGTGCATAGCATGGTCGACGATGTGACGAAATCGACGCTCGATCTACTCACCGCCGCGCTGGATGTACCGGCTGGGCTCCTTCATGAGTTGCCTGCGGCGGTTCAACGCGAGCTCCGTCACGCACTCGACAACACCGACGCAGCGATCGTCCGAGCGGAGGTCGGCGGTGACATCTACGTCGCCCACCGATCGACTTCGCCGGCGGTACCCTTCCTTGTCGTTGGCCCCTATTCGATTCGGCACGGACTGAACGGCGCCGATGGGAACGAGGCATGCCTGGCCCAGATGGAGGCCGCGTTGCGAGCAGCGGCGGCGGTCATGGAAGAGTCCGCAATGGCGGTCGAACGCGCCCGCTTCGATCGATGTGGCACGCCCAACGAGCACCATCTCCAGGCCATCATCGATCAACTACCCGAGGCGGTGATTCTTGTCAGATCGGATCCCGACCGGTTGGTGCTGGCCAATCGGCAGGTGACCAATCTTTTGGGCTGGGAGATCACATTTCCGCTCAGCCTCGACGACTTCGCCGCGCGTAACCGGCGCTACAGCGTCGCCGGGACACCGATGGGAGAGGGAGACCTCCCGCTCGGGCGCGCGCTCCACCACGGAGAGATCATCGTGCGGCAAGAGATCCTGCTCACGCGACCGGATGAAACGTACGTGCGGCTGCTCGTCAACGCATCACCGCTGCGCGACGAGCTCGGACGGATCACTGCCGCGGTCGCCGTGTTTCAAGACATCTCGCAACTTACGGCTGCCGAACAGCTCCGAGATGACTTTCTCGCGCTGGCCTCCCACGAACTGCGCACACCGCTGACGGCCATCCATGGCAGCACCTATCTCCTCCTGCATGACGCGGATCGACTCCCGGTTGAAACGCGGCGCGAGCTTCTAACCGATGTCGTCGATGCGAGCAGACGGTTAGGCGATCTGGTGGAGAACATGACCCAGGTGACGACGATTCGGGCTGGGCAGGTCATCATCCAGCGTGAACCGGTAGCAGTCTCAACGCTGATCGAGCGCACGGTCGCGGCGGTCGTGCGTTTGGGACCACCGCGACCACTGACGGTCGACGTCACTCCGGGTCTGGTCGCCCAGGGTGATTCCCAACGACTCGACCAGATATTGCGGAATCTCCTCTACAATGCACTCAAATATTCGCCGGAGGGCACGCCGATAGAGGTGACCGCCGCGGCGAGCGACGAGATGGTCGTCTTCAGCGTTCGCGATCATGGTCCAGGCTTCGACCCCGAGCTGCGCGCAGGTGTCTTCGACCGTTTCCCAGGCGGTCGAAATACGAGTCTTACCGCAACTGCCGGGTTGGGATTGGGGCTCTATCTCGCGAAGCAGTTCGTCGAGGCGCAGGGCGGACGCATCTGGATCGAGCAGCCCGATGGCGAAGGCGCACTCGTCCGATTCACGGTGCCCCAGCTGCACGATACTTCACCAGCCTGAATAACACCCACTTGTAGCCCAGGCTCACCCGGCCAAACCTTCGCGCAGCGCGCGCCCCGCAAGGGTCGTGCGGGCCCCCCACTGGTTGCCTCGCCACCGGCGGTAAATCAACGGTCGCGGCTGAGCAGGCTATCATGCAATTGGCACGAAACCAACTCAACCAACACGCACGTGTTATCGCCGCCCGGCTAGATTGTGAATGCATAGGGGCCGAAGTTCGGTCTCTGAACGCTTCGCCGGACATGGAGGAAAACTGATGAATACCGAGACACGGGAGCATTTACTGACCGCGATGCATGGCGAAGCCTTCGCCTACGCGAAGTACATGCTCTTTGCTGAGCATGCTCGGAGTCACGGCCAGTCGAAAGTGGCTGACCTGTTCGAACAGACCGCCAAGATCGAGCTCCTGGAGCACTTCGCGGAAGAGGCGGAACTCTACGGCTTGCTGGGGGACGTCGAAGCGAACGTGCGAGATGCCATCGCGGGCGAGGCATACGAGGTTGAAACGATGTATCGCCTCTTCTCGGAGCAAGCCGCCGCAGCGGGTGACCAGGCGGCTGCCGACCGCTTCGCGGAGATACGTGGTGACGAGGCCGACCATCGCCGTGAATTCGAGGATGCGGTGCGCAACCTGGGGCCGACTCGCGTTGATCCCAGCAAAACAGCTACCACCCCGAGCAGAGAAGGTAGCTTCGTTGTCAAGTCGATACAGCGTTTCTCGGACAAAGACGGGTGCATCTGAATAGAGAGGGCATGTTCATGGAATCCCCAACCGCGTACGCCGGAGTATCGTCCGTGCCTCGTGCCGTCGATACGCGGAGGCGGGAAGGGGCGCGTCTCGCGCTTCCAATCTGGCTATCGAGCGGAGTCACGCTTTTCGCCCTGATCGCGTCCGCTGCCGGGCTGTTCATCCCGGGTGTCTACCGCGATGCGCCCACTTGGGCGGCTCAAGCCCGAGGCACGGATCTGGTTACCCTGACGGTCGCCGTCCCCTCCCTTGCCATCTCAATGCTCCTGACCGCGCGCGGTTCGCGGCGGGCCGGGGTCGTTTGGCTCGGCGTCCTCGGCTACAGCCTCTATATGTACGTGATCTCCGCCTTCGACGTCGTCTTCAATCCGCTCTTCCTCGTCTATGTGGCCGTGCTCTCGCTCTCGCTCTTCGCACTGGTCGCGTTGCTCATACGGCTGGATGCGGATGAGGTGCAGGCTCATTTCGATCGCGGGCTTCCCCGACGGACAACCGGCGGCTACCTCGTCGGCCTGGCCACGCTCTTTCTGCTGGCCTGGCTTCGCGATATCATCCCTGCTATCGTACGCGGCAACTCGCCGGACAGCCTGAATGGGACGACGCTACCGACGAATCCGGTTCACGTCCTCGATCTGAGCGTGCTCCTTCCACTCGCCGCGCTTTCCGGTGTTTGGCTCTGGCAACGTCGACCATGGGGGTATCTCCTCGCAGGTGCGCTGCTCACGACGCTGACGATCGTGGGCACGAGTGTTGTGTCGGGCATCGTGTTCGAGCGTCTCGATGACGCTACGGTATCGCTCGCCGCGCTGCCGCTCTTGATCGTGGTCACGCTGGCCGGGCTTGGGTTGTTGGTGATATATCTCCGGCACCTCAAATCTGCAGCCGCAGTGAGCAGCGTTGATTCGTGAGCGGTCACACTCAACGCCGCTCCTGAAAACGAGCGGAGGCCCTATGGAACCTTCAGGCGAACAGCTGCGGACGGCGGGCATGAGTCGCGCACCTGACCATCCGCCAGGACGTGCTACCGAGTATCCGAGCGACGGCAGCTTCCCGTAGGAGCACGATCAACCCGCCGCGCGGCTCTCCCTTGTACGAACGGAGACGACGATGTTTTCTCACGATGCGCACGCATCACCGTCCCGCTGGCTCGCGGTCGCGGTTCTGACTACGATGCTTGCTTCGCTGCTCGGAAGCGGCGCCGGTGCAGCCCCAGGTGCAACGACGAGGTCCGCTCCAGGGCTAAAGCCGGCGGTGACGGACGTCACCACGATTCGCCAGTTCGATACGACGCAGCCGGTCATCGCGCTGACGTTCGATGCCGGCTCAGATCGTGGCTACGGCGTCCAGATTCTGGATACGTTGAAAGCGAAAGGGGTACACGCGACCTTCGGTATGACCGGCCTCTGGGCGCAGAGCAATTCTGACTTGGTTCGGCGGATGACGGCCGAGGGGCACCAACTGATCAATCACACCTGGGATCACCAATCCTTCACCGGCACCTCATCCGGCACCGCACCATTGACAGCAGCCCAGATCGTCTCGGAGCTGGACCGCGCCGACAATCTCGTCTACACCCAGTCCGGCATCCACATGACGCCCTACTTCCGCCCGCCCTATGGCGACATTAACGATGCGTCTCTTGCCGCGGCGGGCGCGGACGGCTATCGCTACAACATCATGTGGACGGTCGACACCCTCGGCTGGAATGGCGCGAGTGTCAGCGAGATTACCTCTCGTACGCTCGCCGCCGCCGCTCCCGGCGCGATCGTCCTGATGCACGTCGGCGCGGCATCACAGGACGCGGCAGCACTTCCCTCTATGATCGATGCGCTGCGCGCTCGTGGCTACTCCTTCGCGACCGTCGCCGAGTTCGTCAGCGGAAATCTCGCGGCGTCCCAGCGCTACTTCCCCGAGACCGACCACTGGATCAGTCACGGCTTCTTACGCTACTGGCAGCAGTTTGGCGGCCTGCCGGTTTTCGGTTACCCGATCAGCGATGAGTTCCAGGAAAACGGCGTCACCGTGCAGTATTTCGAGCGCGCTCGCTTCGAGTGGCATCCAGGCGCCTGGCCGTCTCGCTATGACGTACTGCTCGGCTTGCTCGGCAACGAACTCACCGTCAACCGGCGGGCAGAAGCTCCCTTCAAACCGGTGCAAGCGACCAGCGATGCCAACTGCACCTTCTACCCGGCCACCGGCCACCGGCTCTGCTTCGGCTTCCGCGCCTTCTGGCAAGCCAATGGTGGTCTGGCCATCTACGGCTACCCAATCAGCGAGGAGTTCCAGGAAAACGGCTATACCGTGCAGTATTTCGAGCGCCAACGCCTCGAGTATCACCCTGAAAATCCGCCTGCCTGGCAGGTCGAAGGCGGTCTGCTCGGCAGCCAGGTGTTGGCGACGCATCGCTGAGTCGGCTCGGGCATCGAGATGCCGGTACCGGAGGGACGCGAGGTTCTCCCCGGCGCCGGTATCCCGAGAACTGACCCCCGGCAGGTCGATCGCCTGGGGCGATGGTGCAGAAGAAGCCAAGCCTGGGGAAACGCGGAGCGCCTGATGGGCGATCCGAATCAGATCGAGGCCGACGCGTTATCGCGCAAACTCGTGCAGGCGAGGGGAACCGAGAACAAAGGAAGAGTCCAGTAATTCACGCGAGTTCCAACGCTCGCACGCTACCCGATCAGCCGCGCGATCCCAAACGCCGCTGCGGCGGCAACCCCACCGATCAGCGTCGTTTGGACCGCGCTCCGGAGCACGTTTGCACCCGTAAAGTGCCCTTTCACGAACCCAAAGAAAAAGAGTGCAAGCAGCGTGACAAGGACCGAAATGTAGAGCGCCTGACGGGCATGCGCCAGCAGCATATATGGACTAAGTGGGATGAAGCCGCCCACGATGTATGACCCGGCGATCGTCAGCGCACTGGTCAGGGCCCGTTTCGGATCAGGCGCTTCCAGACCAAGCTCGAACCGCATCATGAAATCGACCCAAGCTGCTGGGCGTTCACTGAGTGCCAGCGCTGTTCGGTCGCTCTCCACTTCCCCGAGACCATAGGAGCGCAGCACCTCTCTGACCTCCTCGATCTCCGCCACTCGCTTTTCGACGATTTCTTGCTCTTCTCGTCTGCGTTCGCTGGCGTAATGTTCGGCATCGCTGCGCGCCGCAAGGTATCCACCGAGCCCCATCGCGATAGAGCCTGCCGCGATCTCGGCCAGCCCCGCCGTGATGACGATGCGTGTCGAGTCGACGGCACCGGAGAGTCCCGCAGCCAGGGCAAATGGGACCGTCAGGCCGTCGGACATTCCGATCACGATGTCCCGCACGGTTGCGCCAGCGGTAAAGTGACGTTCGATATGCAGTGTCTGCGGCAAAGACAAACACCCTTCCCCGAGAAATGCGCGCAGCCTACTACGGGCAGCGATCCTTAACCGTGCCGATCCACTGATCGCGCCGCTCTGACAGCCCGCACCCGGACATCATAACGTTGATGGAGTATAGCCTGAGGGGATGTTTTCGGTAGATGCGAAACCTATCGACATCTCGGATGATCACGGCAACTCGTCCACGACGGTTGCCGAACAGCCAGCCCAGACGGCAGACGACGTAGGCGCCGCCAGTCGGTAACACAACTCGCGAATTGCCTCCGTCTCCGTGGTACCGGTGCCCGTGACCAGGCCCGGCGCCATCCGCCGGCGGCCGCACTTCAGCGATCGGGCGACTCCGATCGCGACCCATTGCGTAGGCGCTGGCTGCAGAATGTCGTATTCCACAATCATTTCGGGGAGTAACACCGTGCCCTTACGGACGATGGGATCGGGAACCGGGCGCAGCATGCTCATCGAATACTCCATTCATCGGCGTCGCGAGCGGCGCCTGGCGCGGGTGAGCGAACACAATGACCGCTCCACGTTGATTTCTCGGCCGATCACGGGCAATCAACTCATCCTGTGGCCGATAACGGCCGAGTGTTTCGCCTCCGGGCCGCTTAGCGGTTCATCCTGGAGGAGGACCGCTTCAGATTCCCTTTCGTCGTTGCGGCCCACACAACCAGCGTAGGCTCATGTCCATGAAGATGACGCGACACGAGGCGAATCTTCGTCACAGATTCGCGACAACTTGGAGGTGCATCGCCGCGCTCGCCCCAATCGATTGGGGATGGCAACCGCGAGGCGATGTCGATTCCCAACGCCATTCGCGCGCCGTGGCGTCTTCCAGCTTCAGAGCTGGTGCCGGCGAAAGAGCGGACGCTTCGCGATCTCGACGAGGAGCAGATACGTGCACGCAACCACGGCGAGGAATACGAAGTAGGCAGGTGGGAGCGGTACGAATCCGAGCAGAGAGGCGAGGGGAGAGAAGGGGAGTACCAGCGCGACGACGATTACTGCCAACACAGACAGCGTCAGCGGACGACTCGGCCGGCTACGCAACGGATTCCCGGCTGTCCGTATCACGAAAACCACGAGCGTTTGCGTCACCAGCGACTCCACGAACCATCCTGTATGAAACAGCATCTCGGAGGCATGAAAGAGGCGAAGCATCGCATAGAAGGTGAGATAGTCATACACCGAACTGATCGGACCAATGAGGAGCATGAAAGTCTGAACCAAGCCGATGTCCCAGCGATGCGGCGTCCGAATGAACTGTTGATCAACCTTGTCGGTCGGGATCGTGATCTGGGCGAGATCGTAGAGAAGATTGTTGAGCAGGACCTGGGTCGGTAGCAGCGGGAGGAAGGGGAGCAACAGAGACGCCCCCGCCATGCTAAACATGTTACCGAAATTCGAGCTTGTCCCCATGAGCAAGTACTTCATAACGTTGCCGAACGCCTTGCGGCCTTCGAGGATTCCGTTATGGAGCACGCCCAGGCTACGCTCGAGCAAGATGATGTCGGCCGCGTCCTTGGCAATATCCGTACCGTTTACCACCGATATTCCGACGTCGGCGGTACGGAGCGACGGAGCGTCGTTGATGCCGTCACCGAGATAGCCAACAACGTGACCTCGCCGCTTGAGCGCCAAAATCACGCGATCCTTTTGGGCCGGCGAGACGCGCGCGAATATTGAGGATGTCTCGGCGATATGCTCCAGCGCGTGGTTGTCGATATGTTCGAGGTCGTCCCCGAGCACGATCGAGCTGCCATCGAGACCGACTGCCTCGCAGACATGCTTGGCGACCAACTCGTTGCGACCAGTCAGAACCTTGATCGC
>CALAGB010000394.1 GCA_937891245.1 uncultured Thermomicrobiales bacterium
GCCGCGCTGGTCGAGGATCGCTGGCAAGGTCGTGGGGTCGGCATCGCACTTACACGCTTGCTTATCCAGATCGCGCGCCAGAACGAGATCGACCGTCTGTACGCGTTGGTGCTCGCCGGAAACGTGCGCATGATCCGCCTCCTCCACGCTCTCGGACTGCCCACCATCACCTCAACCGTCAACGGCACCGACCAGGTCGAGGTCGATCTTCGCCTCGAAACGTAGCCGGTCTGTTCTCTCATCCTCTACCATAGCGATGTATCTCGTCGAGGTTCCGCGCATGTCGGGCCCCGGATTTAAAGACAAGCGCTTTTGTATCGGCGCAGGCTGGCGAGACGAAGCGATACCCCGAGCAGATCGAACGCATCACGCGCGGTGCTGGTTTCGGTGCGCCGCGAGCCGGAGATCGTCGACCAGATCCTGAAAGCGCTCGTCGCGATCGCGGAATGGGCGCAGGAGATAGGCCGGATGATAGGTTGTCAGGACGCACGTTCCGGACGGCCCTTCGAGCCACTGGCCACGTTCCTTGGTGATTTTCACGCTCCGACCAAGCAGCGCCGAAGCAGCGGTCGCGCCGACACAGACGACCGAGTCCGGTGCGATGATCCGAAGCTCGCGTTCGAGCCAGGGGCGAAACGCCGCTCGCTCCTCGCTGGTTGGTGGACGATTGCGTCTTCGCCCATGGGCGCCCGGCTCGGTCGGGCGGAACTTCACCACGTTCGTAATCCAGATGTCGTCGCGCGACAGGCCCGCCTGCGATAGCACCTCATCGAGCAGTTTCCCGGCCCGACCAACAAACGGCCGCCCTTGTTTCTCTTCGTCGCCACCCGGCGCCTCGCCGATCAAGACGACCGACGCCAGCGGATTGCCATCCCCAAAAACCAGCCGAGAGTCATCACGTACCGTTGAAATCTCGGGTGATCGTTCGATCTCGTGGGCCAACTCATCCAACTCGCTCCGGCGATCGTCAGCCCGTTTCAATTCTGAAGTCATGCGTCGCCTCGCGTTTCAGTCGAACGTGACGATCCCCTGGTCGGTAACCCGCGCCGCCGGAATGACCGAGAGCGCCATGAACGAGAGTAAGCCGAACGGCGACGGCACGCTGCTGCCGAGCGAGCGTGCGACTTCTTCCAGTGCTTCATACTGCTCGGTAACCTCCTCAAGTGGTCGTGGTGACAGTATTCCGGCAATCGGCAGCGGCAGGCTCGCCTGCCCCTCCTGCTTTCGCACCGCAGCCAGGCCGCCATGCATCTGTACGACCGTTTGAATCGCCAGGAGGATGTCATCGTCGTCGACGCCAACGGCAACGATATTATGCGCGTCATGCGCAATCGAAGACGCCAAAGCCCCCGCTTTGAGACCGAATCCGTTAACCAGTCCGACGCCAATCCGGCCCGTTTGGTGATGACGTTCAACGACGACGAGTTTGAGCAGATCGCGTTCGACATCCGACGCCAGACGGCCCGCTTCAGCTTTCGGCTCAACCTCCAGCTTACGCGTCACGATCTGACCGGCGATCGCGCCGACCGCAATCATGCGGTCCGAAACCATCGGACGGATTCGATCAACGTCGATTGGCGTGACGTTTACGGTTTGCAGCAGCGATTCCGGCACCGACGCCGGCCGGTCAAAGAACGGAGTACCATCCCCAGCAACGATCTCGCCATCAAAATAGACCGCTCGTGGCCGAATATCGCTCAGTTCGCCGAACACGACGGCATTCGCTCGATAACCCGGCGCGATCTGACCGATGCGCGGCAGGCGCCAATATTCAGCGGTCGCCAGCGTCGCCATGCGGATGGCACGGATTGGATCCAGCCCGGCTCCAATCGCCTTTCGCAGAATTGCATCGACATGTCCGTCGTTCAGCAACGTCGCGCAGTCGCGGTCATCGCTGGCGAAGCAGCAGCGCGGATAGGTGCGGTCATCCACCAACGGCAGTAGATCGAGCAGATTGTGCTCAGTCGAGCCTTCGCGAATCATCAGCATCATGCCGCGCCGGAGCTTTTCACGCGCTTCGTCCAGTTCAGTCGATTCATGGTCGGATGTCATGCCGGATCCGGCATAGGCGTTGAGCGCCGGTCCACGCAGACCGGGCGCATGACCGTCGCGCCGGCCAACCGGCAAACTAAGCTTGTCGAAGATCGACTCATCACCGTTCAAAACGCCCGGGAAATTCATCATCTCGCCCAGACCGACGACGTTCGGCAGCGTCAGCGCCTCACGAATGATCTCGGTCGTCATCACGGCGCCGGAGCTTTCCCGATCGCTCGCCGGAACGCAGGATGGAATCGTGAAAAAGAAATCGAGCGGCTGCGAGCGG
>CALAGB010000395.1 GCA_937891245.1 uncultured Thermomicrobiales bacterium
AAATCCGCAGGGCTCCATAGACGAAGTCCACTAAAGGGACTGAGTATGCGTACGTACGTATCCTTCAACCATACAGTGGGGTTCGGTCTCTCAGCGCCACTTCCGCTCACTCGCCCGGCCGTACCAGTTGATGCTCATAGGCCCAGACGACGGCCTGGACGCGGTCGCGCAGGTCGAGCTTGCTCAGGATGCGGCCGACGTGTGTCTTGACGGTGCCTTCGGAGAGAAAGAGCCGTTCGCCGATCTCGGCGTTGGAGGCACCACGGACTAGTTCGAGCAGCACTTCGCGCTCACGTTCGGTGAGAAGCGTGAGTGGATCGGGCTCGTCGCTGGCGCTCGGTGGTGCGGGCAAGGTCGCGGCGATGTGGTCGAGCAGGCGACGGGTCGTCGAGGGGGCAATCACGGCATCGCCGCCATGAATGCTGCGGATGGCGGAAAGCAGATCATCCGGCGAGGCGTCTTTGAGCAGGAAGCCGCTGGCCCCGGCGCGCAAGGCGGCGAAGGCGTATTCGTCCAGATCGAAGGTCGTCAGCACGATCACTTTGGGCGTTGGTTCGGGACGACTGAGCAGCTGGCGCGTTGCCTCCACCCCGTCCATGCGCGGCATGCGAATGTCCATCAGCACCACATCGGCCGGCGTCGTGGCGAGCGTCGCCAATGCGGCCGCGCCATCCCCAGCCTCTCCGACCACATGCATATCCTCTTGCGCCCCGATCACCATGGCGAAGCCCGCCCGCACCAGCGCCTGGTCGTCGACGAGAAAGACGCGAATCGTCATACGCCCGCTCCCATGCCGCCCTCCGTGTGCCAGGGCAATCGTGCCTCAACCTTGAAGCCGCCCTCCGCCAGTGGACCGGCCGTCACCGAGCCACCGACACTGGCGAGCCGCTCGCGCATGCCGATCAGCCCGTGGCCTTCGCCCAATGACGACGCGACACCACGTCCGTTGTCGCGCACGTCAACCGTCAACGCCTGCTCACCCCAAGCAAAGCAGACCCTTGCCTCGACGCCGGGACCGGCGTGCTTCAGCGTGTTCGTCAGCGCCTCCTGCACCAGCCGGTAGATGGCCAACTCGGCGGCCGGCCCGAGGCGGCGCGCGACGCCGGATCCGTTGTACGTCACTGGCAGCCCGGCGCCGCGTACTCGCTCCAGCAGCTCCGGCAGGTCCGCAAGCGCCGGCTGCGGCGCCCAGCTGTTGCCGGAGTCGTTCACCGAGTTAGCGGGTGCATCGGGGCGCAACACATCGAGCAGCCCGCGCATGTCGGAGAGCGCCTGGCGTCCGGTGTCGGCGATCGTCGCGAGTACCGGAGCGGCGCGCTCCGGATCGGAACGGGCGGCGTAGATCCCACCCTGCGCCTGGCTGACGATGACCGCCAGCGAGTGCGCGATCACATCGTGCATTTCGTGGGCGATACGGGTGCGTTCGTCGCGCACCGCTGCCCGTGCGCGCTCTTCGCGTTCAGCCTCAGCGCGAGCGGCACGCTCTTCCAGCGCGGCGATATATGCCAGCTGAACGCGCCGAAAGAGACCCAGGCTCCAGCCGACGAGCGCGACCGCCAGCGACGTGCCGTAGAGCGCGAAGAGTGGCACGTCGCCCTGCCCAGGCGGCTGGTTGAGCGTCACCTCGGCCGTGAGCACGCCCGCCCCGATCAGGCTGACGGCCAGTCCGAGCGCGGGGGCCCAGCGTCGTCCGTAGGCGCTGAAGGAAAAGAGCGCAAACGGGAAGACCAACAACATCGGCAACACCCCGTAGGAGCGTGGCGCGATCGTCTGAACCAGCAGGGCGGCGCTCACCACGGAGAACGAGGCGGCCGGCGCCGTTCGGCGAAACACGAATGCGACTGAACCGACGAGTATCGCCAGCGACACGCTGATCGCCGCTCTCAAAGTCAGGTCCCACGGAGGCTGAGCCGTGATGATGTCGTAGAGCGACCAGACTGCGAGCGGACCGCTGATCGCCACGGCGAAGACGCTATCCCCCAGGAACGGATGCTCCCGCGACCAGCGGCTAAGGCGTTCCAGCCGAAAGAACCCTGCCGGATCAACTACTCGCCGGACGCGCTCGCTTGTGGTCATGGTACGTAATTCCATCCGCGGTCCACCGTCCTGCTCAAATAATATCGTTCGCTCGCCACCACCCGGCTCAGCCAATGATGACCTTCCCGACGACGCCGAACTGTGCCAGCAAGCCATTGGCCGTCAAGAGGGCAATGGCGATCAGTGCGCTGCGCAGCCACCAGCGGCGGGCGCGCTCAGTCGCCAGCCCGACCCAGCCGAGCGCTCCCCACAACAGCCCCTCGATCAGGAACCACGGTTCATTGAGGAAGATGTCCTGCAGGTTTGACGCCTGGCGGTCGATCGAAACCCAGAACGGAAAATCCATCTGCACGAGACCGGCGATGCTGAGCAGACGGATCGTGATGTCGACCAGCGCGTGCATCACGCAGCCGACGAAGGCGACCCAGGCGAACGCCAGCAACGCCTGGCACGCGAGGGGCCGGTGCCAAAGTCGGGTGGTGGCGAAGGCGACGAAGGCCGCCAGCACCAGCAGCACGGCGCCCACACCGTTGATCTGCCGCCACTGGCTCTCCGAAACCGGCGTGCCGAACATGCCGATCGTGCCGCCGAGCGCGTAGTAACCGCGATAGGCCGCATAGAGCAGCGCCCAGCCACCGGCCGCGTATCCCAGGCCGACGCGACGTCGGTCGATCGAGCGCATGCGCGCCATGAGTCCGTTCACGATCGTCCGCGCGTTTCGGGTGTGTGTCACTGTTGTCATCGTTAACTCCTACGAGTGATTCTGATTTTATTCGTGACGGTTCGTGCGTCTTCGACCTCATGCATCGACCTGAGCATCCAGGCCGCGATGCCAAACAGGATGCCGCCGAGTAGGAAATAGACATCGATCGAGGCAAGCGACCAGAGCGTGTAGGCCGAAGGATGCGCCTGCCCGATCGCCTGCTGGTACGTCAATCCGGTCAGACCATTCGGAAGAACGTGGGTCACACGCAGGAGATCATCGACAATTCCCGACGCACCGCGCAGACTCAGCACCGCTGCTCCGAGCCAGGTCAGACCAAGCAGCAACCATCGGGGAACGATGCGTCCCCAACGCCGGACAAGCGCGACCGGAACCACGACACCAGCGGCAAACATCCCGAGTACCACGATGTTCAAGATCCAGCCGATTACACTCGACGGTGTGCCTGGGATAACGTCGGGTGCGTCCCCGATTCCAAGATGGCCGCCCAGATACCAGTAGATATGGAAGGCGATGAACAACAGCGTCCACCCAGCGGCAACATACGCTGGCCATGTGGTCGCGCGCGATCGCCTCCTGGACACGTTGGCGGTCAAATCCGCGGTTCTCTGCACCTTCGTGTTTACGCTGACCATCATCTCCTCGCTGTTCTCTCTCTGTTCGATCTGCCGTCCGAAGATCGCGCTCGTTCTGTCGCGTCCTTCGTTCGCATTCCGTCTCCGATCGTGCCAGTCGAGGGCGGCGGGCACATCGGTCGCAGGTCAGATTCGCATGCGACCTCCGAGGGATCTCCTGGCGAGCCGCGTCGGCCAACGGTCGGGGGAAGCGATCTGCTCAGGCCGCGTACTCGCTCCGCTCCGTCCAGCGGGCGCAGGAGGACGACTGGCAGTTCGCGACCGGCGTTGCGCTGGTAGCTGGCGGCGACCGGGTAGCGCGCGACGAAGCGCTGCCAGAGACGTGCTCGCTCGCCCCCCTGCGCGATGCTGGCACGCATCGTCTGAGTGGTACCGCCCTGCTGGACGCGCACCAGCGGTTGCACCCGGAGGTTTCGATACCAGGCCGGTTGCGTCCGGGAGCCATGCGCCGAGGCGATTAGGACGACCTCACCTCCGGCGTCGAGGTAACTGAGCGGCCAGGTCCGCTCCTGTCCCGTCTTGCGTCCGGTCGTGGTGAGAAGCAAAACCGGACCGCCACGCAGCCGTCCACCAAGGCGGCCATCGCTCCAGCGATAGAGCGCGCGGTGGAGCGTCCCGATCAGCTTCAACGCCGCCCGGAGTTCGGGCGTGTCGCGTACGTGCCGATGGCCAATGCCCTCATGTCGTCGTCTCCCAATCTCGTCGTTCATCCCATCCACGCAACGGCACCTGCCGTTACTCCAAGCCTGCGGGGAGATCGGGAAAATCGCGTCTGCCAGCGGTCGTCTGCCGATGCGACGTGAGAGGCATTTCGTAGCAGGGCTGATCAGCCGTTCGTAATACGGCGCGAAGGGTCGAGTTGAGGGGGTTGGAGTCGTAGAATGGGTCGGTGCTCATCTGTGATTTCAGCAGTGCAAGGATCGACGTAATGGCGCTGGATGTGGATCCAACTGCGGCGATGCTGACCCGACGCGGACTGCTCCTCGAATATGCCACGCTGGGCTGGAATGTCGTGGGGACCGTTGTGGTGATTGTCGCCGCGATCGCGGCAAGCTCAGTCGCGCTGGCCGGCTTTGGACTCGATTCACTAATCGAGATCTTCGCCTCGGTCGTCGTCGTCTGGCAACTGAAGGGAGTACACGAAGCTCGTGAGCGCCGCGCTCTCCGGATGATCGGCGTCGCCTTTTTCGCGCTGGCCGTCTACATCCTGGCTCAGTGCGCCTACACGCTGTTTCGTGCCAACCATCCGTCGACATCGACCCTCGGCATCATCTGGCTGGCCGCGACACTTGCCGCCATGCTGCTCCTTGCCCAGGGCAAGTGTGTCACCGGCAAGCGACTGGGCAATCCCGTTCTGATGACCGAAGCGCACGTGACGATGATCGATGCCTATCTGGCGGCGGCCGTTCTCATTGGCCTCGTCCTCAACGCCGCACTCGGCTGGTGGTGGGCCGATCCGCTCGCCGGGCTGATCATCGTCTACTACGGACTGCGGGAGGGCGTCGCGATCTGGCGTGACGAGGCATGAGTATCCTCGCGCAGTGGAAGGCGCGAGCCCGCCAGGTCAAGACCGAGACCCAGGCACTCGCCGGAGCCGCTCGTGACCCCCGCGTGCCATGGCCCGCTCGGCTCTTCGCGGCGATCGCCATCGGCTACGCGCTCAGTCCAATCGATCTGATTCCCGACTTCATCCCGATCATCGGCTATCTCGACGACCTCGTGCTGATCCCGCTTTTCATCCTCATCGCGCGCAGGCTGATCCCACCCGATCTTCTCGCCGAACATCGCGAGCGGGCTCGCTCAATCAACGCCGGCCAAACGAGCCGGACGGCCGCGGTCGTCGTCATCTGCGTCTGGGTGATCGTTGTTCTCCTGGTTGCGCTGCTCCTCTGGCGTCACCTGCGTTGATGACGCCGAAAAGAAACACCCGGACATTTCGGCACGAGTCGGCAGCCATCCGCCCATGACCCACGGCCGGCCCACGGAATAGCCGGGTTGTTCTTCATGGGTCAACCCCGTTTTACGGCGAAAAGTGCACCGGTTCGGCCGGAACGCCGGAGACGAAGATCTGTTCGAGGAGATCGGCCAGTTCCGTGGCGTGGGGAAAGACGATTTCATTCGTTGTCTGGAGTTCGCGCAACGTCCACCAGCGATGGTCCAGAATGACATCGCGCTCGAGTTCGGTAAAGCCGGAGGTATTGACCTCCCAGCCCGATACGGCATGCACGAAGTACGCCTCATTCGCCAGGATCTCGGTCCCTTGAAATGGGAACGTCACCTGCCGCACACCAGCAATCCGACCGAGATCCTCCGGTCGCACCCGTAAACCGGTCTCCTCCAACAGTTCGCGTGCGGCGCACTCGGACAAGCTTTCGTCCGGCTCGGCTCCGCCGCCGGGCAGGAACCAGATCGTGCGCGCAACGCCGGTCGACTCCGATTCACGCGCGCGGAAGAGCAGCAGGCGTCGCGCCTCATCGATCAACAGCACGCGACCACTCGGCCGCTCAGGCAGACCGCCCAGCATGTTATCCCCTCATCGTTCCGGCTCACCGACGCGGAACGTGAATTCAGCCATCCCTTGCCGGCGGTTCAGACGCGACCGACTCCGACGCGATCACGCGAGGTTCTCCAGATAAGCCACCACCTCGGTCGCTTCCAAACCGCCCGCCTGGGCGTGGTTGAGCAGCGGGATGCCATGGGCGCCGAGCGATGTGCGGGCCGCCGGGTTCGCCTCGATAATGGCGCGCACCACGGCCAGTTGCCCGAGCATCGCGGCCGCGAAGAGATCAAT
Organism: uncultured Thermomicrobiales bacterium; assembly: GCA_937891245.1. GTDB lineage: Bacteria > Chloroflexota > Chloroflexia > Thermomicrobiales > Thermomicrobiaceae > CALAGB01. The sequence continues at coordinate 6,188 of CALAGB010000395.1, forward strand.
CCGCGCGCCACGGCTGAGCAGCAGTTCAGCGATATCGCGCCGCCCCATATGCGCGGCGGCGCCGATACCCGTCTCGAAATCGCCGCCGCCCCAATCCCAGGCGGCGTTTAGCAGCGCCGGCTGCTCATCGAGCATCGTGCGCACCTGCTCCAGATCGCCGTGCGCCACACCGACGAACATTTGGACCGTTTCGGGGGACAGCGCGGGCGGTCGCTCCATGCGTGACTCCTCCTCATCGCGGCAACGCAACTGACGAACGTAAAGCTCCGAGTCTGCGTCACGCCCAACCAGTCGTCAAGTTCACGGGCCAAAACTCCTATACCAAACCATGACTCGCGACTACCCAGCAGCGGACCAATGGGAGATGGGCCGCGCCAGCACCGCACCAGACAATCTTCTTGCGTGTGGGGGTATCGGGAAGGGCGCGGTTTATGGCGAACATCAGACAGACGTCACGTTCGTTGCTGGCAATCGTCATCCTGCTCCTGGCGTTGACGCCAACCGCCGTCGCCGCGACCCTGGCGCCGTCCCGTACCGGTGGCAACAGCCTCACGATCTACGGTGACGCGCTGAGTGCCGGCTGGCACGATCAATCCTGGAACGCCCGCGTCAACTATGCTGACACCCGCCAGCACGCTGCCGGACGTGCCTCGATCAGCTTCATCGCAACCAGCGGCTGGGGCGGCCTCGATATTCGGACCGATCAGCAGATCAGCGGCTCGACCTACGGCCGTCTGACCTTCGCCCTGAAAGCGAGTCGCGCCAATCAGCAGTACGCCGTCTACCTACGCGATCGCTCCGGGCGCAATCTGACGCGCCCCATCTCGCTTGCCGGCTACGGTGGGCAGCCGCTGCCGAGCCGCTGGACGACCTACACCATCCCGCTCAACGATCTCGGCGCCTACGGCACCAGCATCGGGCATCTCGTCCTACAAGACGCGAGCGGCGCGCCGCAGCCCGCGCTGTATGTCGATGAGATCGCGCTGAACGGTCACGGCGAGGCACCGGCCGTCAGTGAGCCGGTGACGGCGGCTCCCACGCCGGCTCCAACCGCCAGCGCGACGGCCATATCGACGCCGGAACCAGCCCCCGCGACCGAACCCTCGACGCCGCTCGCCTCGGCATCGAACGTCATCTGGTCGGCCGACAGCGAAACGGGCAACCTCGACCAATGGACCGCCGGGCAGTATGGCGAAGCAGCCTTTAACAGCGGCAGCGGCACGGTCACGCCGAGCACCGATGTCGCGCACAGCGGCACGACGTCGCTCAAGCTCGCCATCAACGATGCCAGCGGCACCAGCCAGGCCGCGCGCATCTTCCGTTGGAACGATCCTGACGGCAATTCGCTACCGGAGAGCGCTTACTATAGCGTCTGGTACTACTTCCCGCAGAATTACACGCCGGCCGAGTGGTGGAACGTTATGCAGTTCAAGAGCCGCACGAGCAGCGATTCCGTCGACCCGATGTGGGTGCTCAACGTCGGCAACCGCGACAACGGCAACATGTACTTCTACCTCTGGGACGCCATGCACAAGCGATCGTTTGACGCCGCCACCGCCCTCGACCTGCCGGTCAGTCAATGGACGCATATCGAGATCTACTTCCGCCGCTCAACTGGCACCAGCGGCCAGATCACCATCTGGCAGGATGGCACGAAGCTCTTTGACCTCGATCAGATCCAGACGACGACCGCTGACAACCAGCAATGGAGCCTCAGCAACTACACCGACAACATCACCCCATCAAACCCGATGATTTACGCGGATGATGCGGTAATCAGCAGGGATTGGGTGCCGTAGGGACCGTGCGGGCGCGCTTGCAATGAGCGCGCCCATCCCAGCGCCTCGTACTTCCGCATATCGGCCGGGCGCGATCAATCGCGCCCCGGCAGAACGACACGGCCATCGAAACGGCCGATCAATTCATCGAACACCATTGGCGCGCAGTCAACCGCGTCACTCCCTGACGAAATCAAGAGATCCTGGGCACCCGATGTACACCTCACATTTACATTGGAGCGCTAGGCTGAAGGCGACGTCGAGACGCTGCCCCCGTGTCGATGTTGGTTCTGCTCAAGAACCGTCCCTTCCCACCTCATTTCGTGGCCCGCGTCCATTCCCCGACGCGGGCCATCCTTTGGATGATCCGGAGAACCTGTTCTGAATGAAGATCACGCGGGTGAATCGCTCGCGCTCCGTCGTGCGTGTCGCCACGCCACGGCCCATGACCCCCTCTGTTATTGCTCTGACATGTCGTCACATCTCCCGTTACGTCGCTGTTATGGCACCGGACGTATGGTCAAGGTGAACCGTCGGCTCGCCGCGGTGCTCCGCCGCGAACGCGTACGCTATCAGGAGGGATCTGATGACCGCAACCGCCATCCGAGAACCGCACGTATCGCCACCTCCACCAAGCGCGGAGCCGGATCTCATCATCGCGGCCATTGACGTTACGAAGACGTACAGCATGGGCGACGTCCGCGTGCCGGCGCTCCGGGGAGTGAATCTCGGCGTCGCCCGCGGCGAAATGGTCGCGGTCATGGGCCCGTCCGGCTGTGGCAAAACGACGCTGCTGAATTGCCTTTCAGGTATCGACACCATCGACAGTGGCGCGATCCTGATCGGTGGCGCCGACCTCTCGACGCTTTCCGACAACGCCCGCACCGACTTTCGCGCGCGCCAGATGGGGTTCATCTTTCAGTTCTATAACCTGTTGCCGGTGCTCTCAGCGGTTGAAAACGTCGAACTGCCGCTCCTGGTCAGCGGCGTGAAGCCGAAAGAGGCGCGCGCCCGGGCCATGGCCATGCTCGAAACGGTTGGACTCGAACAGTGGGCACAACATCGCCCGGCAGAGCTCTCGGGCGGCCAGCGCCAGCGTGTCACGATCGCCCGCGCGCTCGTCAACCAGCCCGCCATTGTCTGGGGCGATGAGCCGACCGGCGACCTCGACAGCGAGAACGCCGACGAGATCATCGCGTTGATGCGGACGCTCAACCAGCGCAACCAACAGACGCTGGTACTCGTGACACACGATCCCCGCATCGGGGCTGCCTGCGACCGCGTTATTCGCATGATTGATGGTCGGATCGTCAGCGACGGCAGACCTGCACCGCCCGCGTCGTCCGATCGCGCGACGTAACAGGAATAGGACGAGCGATATGAACGACATCTTCGGGCTCTCGACCTCCACCTTGGCAACCACGCTCGTGCTGCTGTTCGTCGTCTGTCTCGGCAGCGCGCTGGCCATCGTTCTTCGCAATCGGGTGGTGTTCAAGCTTGGCGTGCGCAACGTGCCGCGTCGGCCCGCCCAGACGATCCTCATCGTCATCGGGCTGATGCTCTCGACGTTGATCATCTCCGCGTCCTTCACGACCGGCGATACGCTCAGCGCCAGTGGACGCGCTGAAGTGCTCAATTTTTCTGGGCAGACCGATGAACGAGTGGTCCAATCGGTGAGCGAGGCGGACACCGGCCCGCAAAGCGGCGGCGTGATGCCGCAACAAGCGGTCACGGATCTTGAGGCACGGCTGGCCGGCAGCACAGTGATTGACGGCGTCATGCCGCTTCTGCGCGATACGGTACCGGCAATTGACCAGCGCACCCGCCTGTCCGAGCCGACGCTGACGCTGATCGGGCTCGACCCGACGCGACTCGGACCCTTCGGTGGTCTACCCGACCAGCATGGAAAGCCGATTGGGCTCGCCTCACTACCGTCTGACGGTATCGTCATCGGCGCTACGGCTGCCGACAAGCTCGATGCCCAGGTCGGCGATGTGCTCACACTCTACGTCCACAATCAGCCACAGCAATTCAGCATCGCGGCCATCGGTCAAGACTCGCTGCTGACCGGTTATATGCCGGGCGGGTCCGGCGGGTTGACGCTGCCGCTGGGGCGAGCGCAGGCGCTACTCGGCACTGAGGGCCTCATTTCGTCAATCGAGGTGACGAACCGGGGCGGCCGGGAGACTGGTGTCAAACGCACCGACGCCGCCATGCAGCAACTCGACAGCGCACTCGCCGGAACACCATACCGCGCGATTGCCACCAAGCAGAACGATCTCGCCGACGCAGAACTGACCGGCAACATGTTCATGACCCTCTTTCTCGTGTTCGGTCTGTTCTCAATCTCCGTCGGAGTACTGCTGATCTTCTTGATCTTCGTCATGCTTGCCGCCGAGCGGCGCTCCGAGATGGGCATGGCACGCGCCATCGGCATGCAGCGTCGTCATCTGACGGAGATGTTCCTGGCGGAAGGTATCGCCTACGATCTCGTGGCGGCGCTCGTCGGAGCACTGCTGGGCGTCGGCGTGGCCTTCATCATCGCGCGCTGGATGAGCCATCTGGTGGGGCAATATATCTCGATCCATCCCACCGCATCGTGGACCGGGCTCGTCATCGCCTATACGCTCGGTGTGGTCGTGACCTTCATGACGGTCCTCGTCTCGTCGTGGCGCGTCTCACGACTGAACATCGTCGAGGCCATTCGCGATACGCCGGAGGTGACGGCAGCGCGCGCCGGCCGGAGCTGGCTGCTTGGTGGGCTGCTTGGCCTCGGATTTGGTCTGTTGATGCTCTGGTCCGGCGCTTCCGGGCAGCAAGAAGCGCCGTATCTCCTCGGCCTCTCACTCTTACCGTTCTCAGCCGCGATGGTCCTGCGACGCTTCGGGATCCCGGCACGGCTGGCGTACTCCGTCGCCGCGATCATGGTGCTGTTGGTCTGGATCGGCCCTGACATACTGACCGATTGGCTCTACCCCTCAAGCCACCTGAACGGCGGCATCGAGATGTTCTTCCTCTCGGGAATCGCCCTCGTCGCATCGTCGACGATGCTGATCGTCTGGAACGCCGACCTGGCGACCAGCTTCGTGGGGCTGCTTGGACGGACGTTCAGCCGGTGGTTGCCCGCG
>CALAGB010000396.1 GCA_937891245.1 uncultured Thermomicrobiales bacterium
CGGTTGTGTCTTTCCAATCCGGGGCAACAGTCAGGCGAGCAAACGCGGGGTCGGTGCGACCGGCAACGATTTCGTTTCCGAGCAATTCAAGTTCGACGACATACGGCGTTCCGGCGAACTCCGGATGGTATTCAAAGCGGGCGCGCTCGAAATACTGCACCTTCAGCCCGCCCTGGTCGATCATCTCAGTCAGCGGATAGCCGAAGATCGCGAGGCCCCCATTCGTCCGCCAAAAGGTCAGAAAATCCCCTGAAACGGTGTGGCCAGTAACCGGAAAGTAGACGGAAGAAGGCGCAGCGGCAGCGTGGCCCGGTGCCACGACCGTGGCCACGAACGTCGAGAAACTGAGCAGCATCGTGACCAATGCGCGAGACGCACGAGAACGACCCAACACCTGGCGCTCCAACCTCTTCCTCACACCTGCCCGGCCGCCGCTTGCGACGATCAGATACCACCAGTTTGATCGCGTGTTCTGGAAACTGTACGGACACAATAATGACTGGGCCGGTGGCCGCCGTCAAGGGTGATTTTGTGACTCACAGTCTCAGGAATCTCCCAGGTTCGGCCGGCCCCATCCAACGGCACTCGTAGCGCGGAGATCGCGGCGGTTATACTCCGAGTTGTCAAAAAGAGAGTTTTCGCGTTTCCGATGTGCGGAGCGCGCGATAGAGATGACCGGAGTTCGGAACGATGGCACCGGTCGTTAGGGGAGGAATTGATGGGAGAGCGGATGAAGGGTGGCCAGGCGGCCATTCGTGCGCTCGAAAAACAGGGAGTCGACGTTGTATTCGGCATCCCCGGTGTCCACACGCTTGAGATCTACGATGCGTTAGTCGATTCATCGATCAGGCATGTGCTGGCACGTCATGAGCAGGGCGCCGGATTCATGGCCGATGGCTACGCGCGAGCCTCGGGTCAGCCGGGTGTCGCGGTTATCATCACCGGCCCCGGCATTACCAACGTGATGACGGCGGTCGGTGAGGCGTATACCGATTCGTCACCGCTGCTGGTCCTCTCGTCCAACGTCGAGCAGGCCTGGGCGGGCAAAATGCTCGGGCACCTGCACGACCTGAGCGACCAGCTCGGCGTGATGCACGCCGTCACCAAGTGGAACGCACAGGCAACGTCGGTCGAACAGGTCCCGGCGCTCATCAAAGAAGCTTTTTCGCAGATGACGAGCGGTCGCGCTCGCCCAACCCACGTCGAAGTGCCGCTCGATGTGCTCTCCGAGTTCGGAGACGTCAACTTCTCACCGGCAGCGGGGGCACAACCGGTCGCGCCGGAGTCGAGCGACGTTGCCCGGGCCGTTGACCTGCTCAAAGGCGCTGAGCGCGTCATCATCTGGTGCGGCGGCGGAGCGGTGAGCAGCGCCGCAGGCGAAGCGATCGGCGCACTTGCCGAGCAGCTCGGTGCCCCGATCTTGACCTCGACGATGGGGAAAGGAAGCGTGCCGGACGATCATCCGATGTTGCTTGGTCGCGTCTGGGAGCCAGGAAACCCGGTCAACGAATTCCTCGAATCTGCCGACGCGGCGCTCGTCTTCGGCTCGAAGCTCGGTGCAATGGAAACCGAGTACCAGCGCATGCCGCTGCCGAAGACGCTGATTCGCGTCGACGTCGACCCCGCCGAAATCGACCGCAATTACACTCCAGCGCATTCCATCGTCGCTGACGCACGCCTGGCGGCCGAAGCGCTGCTGAGCGCGCTGAAAGACGCAGGAGTTCGCATCACCGGCACATCGACCGAAGCAGTGAGCAAGCTGAAAGCGGCGGCGCTCGACGGGAGTTGGGGATCGAAGCAGGCGCCGTATGTCGATGCCTTGCGCAACGCCATCCCGCGCGACGGCGTGCTCGTCAGCGACATGACGATGATGGGCTACGTCTGCTGCACACGCTACCCGGTCTACGAGCCGCGCACCTTCCTCTTCCCGCAAGGCTACGGCACGCTCGGCTTTTCGCTGCCGGCGGCCATCGGCGCCAAAATCGCCCGGCCCGATGCCACGATCGTCCCAATCGTCGGTGACGGCGGCTTCCAGTACACGATGCAAGAGGTCGCCACGGCAGTACAGTTCAAGATTGGGCTGCCGATCGTCATCTTCAACGACTCAACCTACACGGCGGTCAAATCGGCCCAGGCGAGTGAATACGACCGCCGCTTCATCGCGGTCGATCTCGTCAATCCTGACTACCTGAAGCTGGCCGACGCCTACGGCATCCCGAGCGTGCGCGCGATGTCACCCGACGCATTGACGGAAGCGATCGTCGAGGCATCGAAGCGTGACCAGCCGACGATCATCGACGTGCCGATCAGTTTCAAAAGCTAAACAGCGCAAGAGGAGGCCGCGTGAACGTTCAGTCGCTCCCGCTTATGACCTTTTACAAGGGCTGGGGTACCTACCAGAAAATGCTGGCCGAGGTGCTCACCCAGTTGAATGCCGAGCAACTGGCGCTGCCGGCCTCCTCCGATCACTGGACGGTCGGGATGATCGCCCAGCATGTCATCGCCAATCGTGTCTGGTGGTTCCAATTCTGGATGGGCGAAGGGTCAGCGGACCTCACCCCGATCGCCCACTGGGATCCGTCCGATAAGGCATGGACACCAGTCGATGACCCGGCTACGCTGCTTGCCGGTCTCGAATCGAGTTGGCAGCTCGTCGCCGATTGCCTGGATCGCTGGACTGCCACCGATCTGGGCGAGTCGTTCCAGCCACCTTCGGTGATGAGCGAAGAGGAACGCGAGATGTACGGTGAGTTCTCCCGAGGCTGGATCATCTGGCACGTCCTCGAGCACGAGATCCATCATGGCGGCGAAATCTCGCTCACGCTCGGGAACCATGGTATACACGGCATCTACGGGGATATGTAGCGGCAGCGCGGGCACGAACTCGATTCGTGCCCGCGTCAGCCTACGTCGCTCGCGCCGGCCAGCACCAATCGCAACGTCTCATAGGCCACATTTCCACCGCTGATTACCAACCCGACGCGCCGTCCAGCGACGTCGATCTTGCCGGAGATCAACGCTGCCAACCCGACCGCTCCGGCGCCCTCGACGATCAGCCGATCATCCGCGACGAACAGCCGCATGGCGGCGGCGATCGCGGCTTCATCGACGAGTACAAGGTCATCAACCAACCGCTGGATAATGCGGAACGGCAGTTCACCGTGGGCAATGTTGCCCGAGAGGCCATCAGCCAGCGATTCGGTGCACGTGACCTCGAGGATGCGACCCGCGTCGCGCGCCGCGACCATCGCCGGAGCTGCCTCGCTTTGAACGCCGATCACCGTGATGCTCGGATTCATCGTTTTGGCCGCAATCAGGCAGCCGGACAGTAGGCCGCCGGCGCTGACCGGCACAACCAGCAGATCGAGATTGGGCGACTCCCGCAGCAACTCATAGCCGACGGTCCCCTGGCCGGCGATCACCGCGTCATCGTACGGGCTAACCATCGGGATCTGCTCCGCCTCTGCGAGCGCATAAGCGGCATCCTCGGCCTCGTCGAACGTCGTTCCGATGAGCCGTAAATCGGCACCCATGCGCCGCAAAGCGTCGATCTTGGCCGCGGATGCCGTCTCCGGCACGACGATCGTCGCCGCCAGCCCGGTAACCATCACCGCATAGGCGACACCCTGAGCGTGATTCCCGGCCGAGGCGGTTATCGCTGCCTTCGCGCCGGATCGCGCCAATTCGTCCATCCGGTTGAGCGCGCCGCGAATCTTGAATGAGCCCATCCGCTGCAAGTTTTCCGGCTTGAGCACAATCTCCGCACCGAAGCGCTCGGACAACGCAGCGGATCGCCGCGCGGTCGTGTTCCAGAGATGCGGCCGCAGCAACGCCTCGGCCCGCACGATATCCTGCAACTCCGGCGCTCGTTCGAGCATCTCCACTCCCCCTGCTTCTTAAGACAAGACAACGCGGGACCAGATATCTGGTCCCGCGTTGTTTCCATCCAACCTGGGTTGTTGATCGCTAGACGTCTTTGCTGAGCGTGGCCAGGAATTCGGCGTTGCTCTGCGTCTTCGAAAGTCGACCGAGAACAAGCTCGGTTCCCTCAGTACCGCCAAGCATCGAGACCATCCGGCGCATCGTCCAGACCTGACGCAGCGTCTGATCGTCGAGGAGCAGTTCCTCACGACGCGTGCCGGAACGCTGCACGTCGATCGCCGGGTAGATCCGGCGCTCGGCCAGCTTGCGATCGAGGTGGAGTTCCATGTTACCAGTGCCCTTGAACTCCTCGTAGATCACATCGTCCATCCGCGAGCCGGTGTCGATCAAACAGGTCGCGACCACGGTCAGGCTACCGCCGCCTTCAATGTTACGAGCCGCACCGAAGAAGCGCTTCGGCGGGTACAGAGCGACCGGGTCGATACCACCGGAGAGCGTACGACCGCTCGGCGGAACCGCCAGGTTGTACGCGCGTGCCAGACGCGTGATCGAGTCGAGCAGGATCACCACGTCGCGTCCGCACTCGACGAGTCGCTTCGCCCGCTCCAGAGCCATCTCGGCCACTTTGGTGTGGTCCTCGACCGGCTCATCGAAGGTCGAGCTGACGACCTCGCCGTCGACCGAGCGACGCATATCGGTCACTTCCTCCGGTCGCTCACCGATCAGGCAGACCATCAAATGCACGTTCTCGTAATTGCTGGTGATGCCGTTGGCGATCGCCTTGAGCAACAGCGTCTTGCCGGCTTTCGGCGGAGAGACGATCAGACCACGCTGACCACGACCGATCGGCGCCACCAGGTTTACGAGACGGGTTGAAAGAATGTGTGGCTGTGTCTCGAGATCGATCAGTTCAAGAGGGAAAATCGGGGTGAGTGAATCGAAGTTCGGCCTACGTCGCGCGGTTTCCGGGTCCATGCCATTGACCGCTTCGACGCGTAGGAGGCTGAAGTACTTCTCGCTGTCCTTCGGCGGTCGTACGTGGCCGGAGATCCAATCGCCGGTGCGGAGGCCGAAGCGGCGGATCTGCGACTGCGAGACGTAAATGTCGTTCGCCCCCGGCAGGTAACGTTCGCCGCGCAAGAAGCCGTAGCCGTCGTCGATGATGTCGAGAACGCCCTGACCGAAGATATTCCCCTGTTGCTCGGTTTGTGCCTGAAGAACGCGGCTGATGAGATCGTGCTTCTTCATCCGGCTGTACCCGTTGACTTCAAGATCTTTGGCCAGGTCTTGCAGTTCGGGTAAGGTTTTGGTTTCAAGCTCGCTGATTGTGACTGTCATCCTCTTCCTCTTCCCCACTCAGGTCCGGCGCAAAGGCAGACTGGAGCTGAGGAGTGTTTGGTTACAATTTGTTGTCGTTGGCATTTCATTGCTCTTCGTCGATACATTGGTGTGGCTGATCCCGGAGGTGTTGAGATTGATGTGTGCTCGTCGAATCAGCAGTGCAGCTAAGGGTCCCGTGCGCGTGTCCCGCACGGACGGCCACGCCAACATGCAAGAAACGAGCATGCCGGTGGTCCCGCGCCCGTCGCCAGTCGCCAGACGATTGCCCGTCCGACCACGTTACAACTGCCTCTCATTGCCCAATGATAGTCAATCCTGAAGGGTCTCCCAGCACTCGCCACAAACCGGCGCGCGCGGCGGGCGTGAAATGGCGCTGGTGGTTCGTTCTAGACGCAATTCGTGCAGCAAAAATACCAGGACATGGTGCCGCACTCAAGTCAGACCGATTTGGAATCGCCAGCGGCAAAACGGGGTTGCGGTGCCGTGGTTGGCACCGCCCGCAGTATAACATCCGCCGGAACACTAGTCAAATGGAACAGCCGCGAATTCTTTCAGTTTTCGGAGCCGGTGCGTCGCCAGCACCCGTCGTACCGTTCCTGATCGTGAACGCATCACCAGCGACTCGGTTGTCGCGCCATCCGCCGTGTAATGCACCCCTTGCAACAGCTCACCATCCGTGATGCCGGTCGCCGCGAAAAAGACATTGTCCGACCTGACGAGATCATCCTCCGTCAAGACCTTATCCAGGTCAAGCCCTGCCTGAATTGCCAGGTCGCGCTCGGTATCGTTGCGCGGCCAGAGCGTGCACTGAATGGTCCCGCCGATACACTTGATCGCCGTGGCCGAAATCACGCCTTCCGGCGAACCGCCGATCCCCATCAGCACATCGACGCCCGTATTCGGCGAGGCGGCCAGCAACGATCCGGCGACATCACCATCCGTGATCATTTTGATACGCGCTCCGACCGACCGAATCTGCTCGATCAGTTCGGCGTGGCGCGGCCGGTCGAGCAGCACGACCGTAACATCCTGCACCCGCATCTTCTTGACCTCGGCGATGCGGCCCAGGTTCTCTTCGACAGACGCACGAATATCTACCACCCCGGCCGCTTCCGGCCCGACCGCGATCTTGTTCATGTAGACGATGTGCGGCGGGTAATACATCGATCCGCGCTCACCGACCGCCACGACCGACAGCGAATTCGGCATTCCTTTCGAACAGAGCGTCGTGCCGTCGATCGGGTCAACCGCGATATCGACCTCCGGCTCTTCCCCGGTTCCGACTTCCTCGCCGATGTAGAGCATCGGCGCCTCGTCCTTCTCACCCTCGCCGATCACGACGATCCCGCTCATGTGAACCGTGGCCATCATCGTACGCATACCGTTCACGGCGCCCTGGTCGGCCGCGTTCTTGTCGCCCCGACCCATGAACGGCGCCGCACCGAGCGCCGCCGCCTCGGTCGTACGAACCAGTTCCAATGCCAGGTTGCGGTCAATCGTAATGCTCACGCCTTGCCTCCTTGCCATCGACATGCGCCTAGCGCACGAACGGGGTCAACGCATCCGGCTCGCGTGCGTGCAGCCACGCTTCGGCATGCCCCGGTAACTCGGTAACGCTGCCAATCTCGACGGTGCAGTTCGGCAACGAACGCACAAACGCGCCGCCGTAGCGCCGCCCGACAATCCGCCTATCCAGTATCGCGCAAACGCCACGATCTGACGCGCTCCGGATCAAGCGTCCAAAGCCCTGCTTGAAGCGCAGAATCGCCTGCGGTATCGCGTATTCGTTGAATGGATCATCGAATCCCTCGCTCCGCGCGGCGAATACCGGGTCCGACGGTACCGAGAACGGAAGTTTGGTGATCACCAGCAAGCTCAGTGCATCGCCCACGATGTCGACGCCTTCCCAGAAGCTGTTGGTGCCGAGCAAGATCGTCTCCGGCCGGCTCTTGATACGGTCGACGAGTTGCCTCGGACTGCCGTCCAAACGCTGGCCAAGCACGAGAATCCCCTCGGCCTCCAGCGGTCGCTTGATCGCACGATAGGTCGCTTGCAGGGCGCTATGCGATGTGAAGAGGATCATCGCCCGTCCGCGTGTCGAGCGGCAGAGTTCGATCAACACCTCTTGTAACGCACGTTGATATCCCGGCTGGCCCGGCTCGGGAATGTCATTTGCAAGATAGAGCAACGTCGACTTCTGATAATCGAACGGCGAGGAAACGCGAAGATCGTTCGCGTCCTCGACGCCGAGACGGCCATGGATGTAATTGAACGAGTTATCGGTTGTCAACGTCGCCGACGTCAACACAACCGAGCGACAGCGATCGAACAGCCGCTGCTTGAGCGCCTCGCCGACGTGTAGCGGGGCCGCCTGCACCGCGACATCCTGGCTTCCCGGCCGGCGCGACAGCCAGTAGATCATCTCGGCGGACGGTTCGGAGATCGCCGAGACGGCGCGTTCGAGCAACTGGTTCCCGGTGCGCAAGAGCAGATCGAGTTCGGTGACGAGGTCGCTGCTCCCCGGCATATCGTCGTCGGTGAAACCTTCGACTTCGACAACCGCTTCGTTCAACGCTTGCAGCAACGTGCGGAGGAGTCGGGAGAGGCGCTCCAACGTCTGCTCGATCTCTCCCCAACCGGGATCGCTCCGTACGGCGCCGGTGATCCGCAGTTCGCGCTCGTTCTGGCTATGCTCGCTCTGATACCGATCAATAAAGTCGTTGAGCGACTGGAAGAGGAGTTCGCACGTTTCGGTTGCCGCGCGCGACGTATCGCTGAGTTTCTCCAGCCACGGCTGCATCCGCTTCGCCAGCGAGCGCGCCGGTTCGGACGTGCCGAGGGACGCGGCACGCCAGAGCGCGCCAAAGACGCCACCGATCCCTTCCTGCGCATCGCGATCGACACAACGCGTTACGAAGTCCAGCAGCGCATTCCGCCCGACTGAAAAACCGAGCTGTTTGGTGGCTTCCTCTTCGAGATTGTGCGCCTCGTCGATGATCAGGTTGCGATAGGTCGGGAGCACCGAGTTTGACGCCAGCATGTCCGAGAGCAGCAACGCGTGGTTGACGACGACGATGTGCGCGCTCTCCGCCTTGTGACGCGCGCGGAAGAGGAAGCATTGATTGCGCCGGTGGAAGACACACCGTCCCGGCACACAGGATCCTTCTTCTTCAGCCAGCCGCGACCAGTAAACCTGTTCCTCCAGCGGCAGATGGAGCTCTGCGCGGTCGCCCGTGTCGGTCTGCTGGATCCAGGTGAGGATCTTGGCGTGCAGCGCCGCTTCATCCGGCGTCTGCGCGCCCGCTCGTTCGGCGATGAACCACCGCCGGAGACAGAGGTAGTTGGATCGGCCCTTGAGCAGCGCTGCTTCAAAATTCGCGGCATCTCGCAAGGAGGGATCATCGTTCGCCATCGCCGTCAAGGAGCGTCGCAGGTCAGGCAGATCCTTGCGGAAGAGTTGATCCTGCAGAGCTATCGTGTTCGTCGAGATCACGACCGGTTCGCCATGTTCCACCGCGTGCAGCACGGCCGGCAGCAGATAGGCGACCGACTTGCCGGTGCCAGTGCCCGCTTCGACGAAGAGCGTGCCGCCGTCGCGCAAGGTGTCGGCCACCGAGGTCATCATCTCGACCTGCTGCGGTCGGTATTCGTAGCCGCTGAAGGATCGCGCGAATCCGCCGCCCGGCTCGCTCCACTCGCTGAATTTGCGCGAGTCAATGTTGCGCTCGCTGCCGGTCGGCTCCAGCTTCGGCGGCTTCTCCCGATGATAGAGGAACATCACCTCCGGGCCCTGACGCGGACCCATGCCCTTCGCCAGCAGTTGCTCGGCGATCGAACTGCCGATCAGGCCGTTATCGTCCCCTTTGAGGTCCTTAATCGTCTCATCGAACAGGCGGGCGAGCGGCGATTGCGCCATGCGCGCGTAGCTTGCCAGTCGTTCGAGCGTAACGTCATCGTAGTCACGGAGCAGATCGAGCAGACCGAGAAAGACGGCCATTGTCGTTTCGACATCCGCCATTGCGCGATGCTGAGACGGGACCGAAATACCCAGACGCGCCGCGATGGTCGAGAGGCTGTACGCGGGCAGGTCCGGGATTAACATTGTCGCGAGCTTGAAGGTGTCGTAGAGCGGGTTTCGCAACTGCAAACCGGCCCCAAACAGCATTTCGATATCGAACTGCGGCGACTGCCCGACAATCGGATGATTGCGGACGAAATCGCGCAGCCGCGGTGCGACCGCCGCGAATGGTGGCGCACGGCGCACGTCTTTCGCGCCGATACCAGTTAGACTCGTGATATTGAACGGAATTGAACCGCGCGGTTGGACGAGGCTTTCCCAGCGGTCGAGTACGCGATCATTACGGAACTTGATCGCGGCGATCTCGATGACCTCATCACGCTCAGGGTCCATCCCAGTCGCTTCGAGATCGAGCGCGACATAGACTGAACTCAAACAGATGGACCTTTCCAGTGCATGCGTTAACGACGGTTGAACAATACTAATGCTTTTCGACGGGGAATGTCGCGACCAGCAGCCCCAGCTGCACAACGCCCTGCTCGATCGGCGCAATCTCGATCATCTCATCGACGCGATGCGCGCCGCTGCCATGCGTCAGGCCGACACAGATCGCCGGAATACCGCGACTAATCGGTATATTCGCATCAGTACTCGATGCGTTCAATACCGGCTCGATGCCAAGTCGCCGGAGAATCGCTGAGGCCGACTGCACGATCGCGGCTGACTCATCGGTCCAGCCCGCCGGCCGCTCTCCCAGGATCTCAATGTTGGTTGATATCTGGTCGGTCCGTTGTCGAGCGACGATCCCCTCAACCTCGCCCGCCAATCGTGCGAGCGACTGGGGATCAACTGAGCGCATGTCGATGACGGCTGTGGCGTGGGGCGCTATCGTATTGACCGAAACGCCGCCTTCGATCAGGCCGACGTTGAACGTCGTCTTCGGCTCGCTCGGTACCGTCACGCGCGCGATATCGGCAACGATCAGACCAAGCTGGTGGATGGCGCTCGGCTGACCGAATGCACCCCAGCTGTGGCCGCCCGGTCCTTCGACCGTCACGCGGATGCGCTTCGAGCCGACCGCGCCGTGCGTGACCCGGCCGACGTTATGACCCTCGATCGCGATGACTCCGCCAAGTTCGGCGCCGTAGCGATCGCACACGGCGCGAATACCGCGTAGGTTTCCGAGTCCTTCTTCACCGACGTTGGCGACAACCAGGAGATCACCCGGAGTTTCGATCTTCGCGTCATCGAGAATCGTGACCAGTTCGATGAGCGCGGCAACGGCCAGGCTGTTATCACCGATCGCCGGACCGATCATCCGCCCATTTTCCCGGCGAACCGCCAGCGGCGTCTCAAGTGGGAAGACGGTATCGGTGTGCGCCGCCAGCAGCAGCGTTTTCGCCTCACCACGACCCTTACGACGAGCGACGACGTTACCGATTTCGTCGACCTCTGCCACGAGGCCACGGGCACGCAACTGCTCGGCCACAAAGGCGGCACGGCGCTTCTCGTGGTACGACGGAGCGGGAATCAGGCAGATCTCTTCGGTTAAATCGCAAATCGTGGGCAGCGCGGCAGCCGCCAGCTTGCGCAAGGTTGCGAACTGATCGTGCATCTCGGCCACGATCGATCCTTTCCAGCGCTCGGATTCCGCGACAACGGATGAACATGTCTATTAGGCGTCCGCGGGGCCGTAGCGATCCGTGTCAATAAGATGGCCGGCTCATTACGCGAGAGTGGTCCAAGTATAGCACTTCGGATCTTCACGATCCCGCGAAAATGCGATCAGAATCAGCATCCGGCAGCGCCGGCCGGGCGCG
>CALAGB010000397.1 GCA_937891245.1 uncultured Thermomicrobiales bacterium
GACGACCGGGAGGCTGCCACTACCCATGCCCGTGCCCGACCCGCGCGCGGATGCCCCGAAAAGTTCGTACGCGTCGGGTGCGCTCAGTTCATAGCGCTGCACGACGCGGGTGATGGCGCGCACGTTATCCGGCCGCGTCCAGGCCCAGAGACCGCCCGGATCGACCGAGGTGATGACCGGCCGGTTCGCGTCCGGATCCCAGGTGATCTTGAAGGCGCCATCGCCGAGGACCGCTGCATCGACCATCGTGTCGAAATCGAGCGTCGCCCAGTCCTGTTCCAGCGCCAGTTCGTTGAGCCGCGCCTCGACCGCGTCGGCCAGCGATTCGCTGATGCCGTCCGTCGCGCTCGGCGCGATGCTGAAGCTCGGTGGTTCGGAGAGCACGTAGCTCGCGGTCTTGCGTACGAGCGCCCGCGCGTAGTTGGCGGTCAGGCGCGTCTCGCCGGCCCGCCGTCGCCGGTCCCATTGCTGGCCGTTGTAGAAGTCGAGCATCGCGCGGTAGCGGCTCATCCGCTCGACGTCCTGACCGTTCAGCCAATCGGTTAGGCTGGTCGGAATGAAGCCGCCCCGGCTCGGAATCAAGGCCATTGTGCCGTCCCTTCCTCACGCCAGCGTCACTTCGACGGTCGCCGTTGCGTCGTTCTCGGTATCGGCGTTATGGACGACCACCTGCAGCTGGTAGAGCGCCTCGACCGGCACGATATAGCCGCGACCACCGCCCGTATCGGCGGCGATGCTCGTCTCGGCGTAGTGCGCCGTCCCGTTGATGACGAGATCGGCCGCGTCGCCGTCCTCATACGCGATACCCTGGATGAAAACGTCGTGGCTCTTCGTGCAGGCGACCCGCACGAACGCCGAACGAAAGCCCTCGACCACGCATTTCACCGTGTGGTACTCATCCGCCGTCACGGCACCGTCATCCATCAACGTGATCGTCGGCCGGCTTGGCCCACCACTGATCGTCATCTGCCCTACCCTTTCGTTTACGCTTTCTCGTTCCGTCGACGTTTCGTAGGGGAGGAGCTTGCTCCTTCCGCTCGCCGCCACCGTTCCGGCGACCGCGTCCTCCCCGTTCGCCCACCATCAACGTCGTCCCGAACGCCACACAACGTGGCCTGTTCGCGTTTCCCAGATGCCGCGCAGCAGGGCCACGGAGACGGTCGCCGGAACGGCGGCGACCGCGGGAGGAGCTTGTCTCCTCCCGCGGTCGATTGGCGGGACGTGTGATGGCTAGCTCGCGGTAATCCCTTCGAGGCGCGCCAGGCCAAGCTCGCTCAGCTGGATGATCGCGGCGTACCACTTATGGTACGGGCCAGAGCGTACGGCTCCGCTGGACCGATCGTGAGGTGGCCGCATGAGGCGAAAGATATTGCGCCGGGCCGATACAATCCGGGCGGAGGTGGTGTGATGGATGAGCGGAAGAAGAATGAGTTGCAGTGGCAAATTGACTCGATGGCCAGACTGCAGGCTGCGGGCGAAGCGCTCGGGCCGCACCACACGATGGACCAACTGTGGGATTACCTGAAAGCTCGACGACCGCGCCACGATCTGGTCGCCCGACTTGACCTCAAGCATGGTTTCGCCGTGTCGAATCGGAGTGATCGCAACAACTGGATTGTCTGGGTGCGCTGTGGCTCCGACTGTGGCGGCTTGCTGGGCGTGATGGTCACCCTCGGCACGGATCTGTTCAAGATCGGCGAACACCCCGACGGCACCTGGCAGTTGGTCCCTGGTTTGGCCGCGCGGCTCAAGAGCGAACAATACAGCGGGACGCTGATGGACGTCCCCGTGATGGGGCTGCAGCCTTGGGAGGAACTCGTCGGTGTCGTGGTGGAGTGCCCAGACTGCCACAAACGGAATTTGTTCGTGGAGCGGGAATTGCTTCGGACCGATAATCGGTTGAAGAGGATCTATCCGCTCGGTCAACCCTTGATACTTGGTCTTGGAACCAGTTCAAACCAGCCGTAGATCGGCTGAAGGTGGAGTAGTACTGCCAGCCGATCTGCGGTATATTAGCTGGGACAACTGAACCGTCTGACCTCGGCTTCTAGACCGATCCGCAACCGAGCGGCCCTAGTGGGTGAGGCATTACCGAAAGGTATATGCCCATGCCCACGAAGGCCGCTCGTTCTGATTCTGCGTCCCTTGCGTTCGAAGGACAGCAAGGGCTCCGCCGCAAATTCGACGACCCCGAATCCCTCACTGCACATATGCGAGAGATCTCGCACCGCAACGCGGAAAAGCGTCGCGGTGGAAAAGTACTGTCCGGCGACGCGACGGCGCTGCTGCTCGATCCTGTGGTGCGCTCCGCGCTCCGGCAGTTGATCGGCGTGCTCGACGACATCGCCGGGAACGGCGGTGCGAAATGAGCACCCGCCTGAACAGCCGACCGATGCCGCTGGACGCCATCACCACCGACCCCGAACGGCTCGTCCGCTGGAACGCGCTCTGGCAACGCTTGTTGCAGCCGCGTCCGCAACCCTCGACGCCAGCGGCGGACGACGCGCGAGCGGAGGCGAACGATGGTCGCTAGCTTCAGCCTCCCGCTGCCGCGCACCGATGCCTCATGGGGGCAACTCCGCCGCGACATCTACCAGCGCGATAACGGCATCTGCTGGGCCTGCGGCGAGTGGGTCGATCCGAGCGAGTACGACCTCGGGCACCTGATCGACCGCATGTACGGCGGACACGACATCCCGCAGAACCTCGCCGTGATGCACCGCATCTGCAATCAGGTCAAACCGGGCACGCCCACGCTGGCGCGCGCCAAGGCATGGCGCGACAAGGATCGCGGCGCATATGGGCCAGCTTACCGCACGCTGCGGCAACTGGTCCGCGAGCAGCCGGTCTTTCCGTTCGTGCTCCTGGGGCAGTACCGGGTGGACCCCGCCTGGGTGCTGCGCGCGAGCATGGAGGAGCTCTGGGAGGCGCTGGACTGGATGGTGTTGCTCAACGCCGTCCAGCGCGGATGGGCCAGCCTGCCTCGGCTGAGAAAGCTCTACCAGACGGCCAACGTGGACACCATCTGCACCAACCTGTTCAACAGCGCGCTCAGTGCGTTGGGGGAGCTGTATGCGGACCAGCGGGTGCCAGCGCTCACGACCTGGTGTACGGACCACACCCCCACGTTGGCAGAACAGACTGCGGTGCTGCTTTCCCATCCGAGTGGTCAGGCCACGTTCCGCCGTTTGCTCGCCGTATTGGAGGACATCGCCAGAAATGAGGGTGAATCGTGACACAGAACGACGACGCCACCCAGTGGCAGGGTGGCGACGACGCCGGATGCGAAACCGATGCAGGCAGCTGCTCAAAGTATAGCGCGGACAATCCTGACCAGAAGTCATGCGCTGACGCGAGCTATGCCGTACCCTCAACCCGGCTCGACCATGCGCTGAAATACGCTGCCGAAGGCACTCCCGTTTTCCCGATCTGGTGGTGGGACCCCAACCGCAACAACGGGGCTGGCGGTTGTGCGTGCGGCGATCCGGACTGTACAAGCCCGGCCAAGCATCCCCTATACAACCGGGACGAAGGACTCATCAACGGACTGTACGCGGCGACCCAAGACGAAGACCGGATTCGGCACTGGTGGACGCGCTGGCCCGACGCCAACATCGGCGCACCGACCGGGGCTGTCTCGGGCTACGACGTGTTGGATATCGACGTGCAGAACGACGGCGTTGCCGCCTGGACCCGGTTGGTCGAGGCCAATGAACCGCTGCCCGCCACCACCACCACCACGCAGACGCCGAAGGGTGGGTGGCACTTCCGCTTCGCGCATGCGGACGGCCAGACCAATGCCAGAGGAAATCTTCCGCCGGGCATTGATGTGCGGGGCGATGGGGGTTACGTCCTGCTCCCACCCGGTGCAACACGCGAAGGCGAATATTCCTGGCTCCGTGCCCCAGCGGGCGGACCGGAAGAACCCTGGCCCGCATGGCTGCTGAGGATCGTCCAGCCCGACCAAGCCGAGCCCGGCGAACGGTCGCGCAACACGCGCCGAGGCGGTCGCCATCGGCCTGAGCCCATCCCTGACCGCATCCTCGAAGGTGGCCGCAATCCGACCCTCACGAGGATCGCCGGGCGATCTCGTCGCGATGGTGACTCCGAAGAGGCAATCTTCGCGCGCATCTCGGCACTCAACCTCGAACGGTGCGAGCCGCCATTGGAGGAGCGCGAGGTGCGGCGCATCGCCCATTCGGTGGCGCGCTACGAACCTGCCGAGGATATCCAGCGCTCTGAATATTACAACGCTCGCGAGGTTGTCCACCGCCATGGACGGGATCTTCGCTACTGCCCACCGTGGCGTAAGTGGATTGTTTGGGATGGGCGTCGCTGGCTTGTCGACCGAACGGGCGAGGCGATGCGGCGTGTCAAGCGAACGGTCTTGACCCTCGGTGCGGAGTGGGAGGCCATTGAGGATGCCCCGCTCCGCAACCGGATGCTCGATTGGGCCCGCTCATCCGAGAACGCGGGGCGGCTCCAAGCCACATTGCGGCTGGCCGAGAGTGAACCGTCAATCGCGATCCTGCCGGAACAATTGGACACGAATCCCTATCTTATCAACACCCTGAACGGCACCGTCGATCTCCGCACCGGCGAGCTGCGACCACACAGCCGGGACGACCTCATCACCAAGATCGTGAATGCGGCGTATGTGCCGGATGCGACGTGTCCAACGTTCGACCAGACGCTGGCCTATGCGATGTGCAATGACCCGGACCTGCTCAACTACGTGCAGAAGGCGCTCGGGTATGCGCTGCTCGGGCAGGTGCAAGAGAAGGCGCTGTTCATCGCCTATGGGGCGACGAATACGGCCAAGACGACCATCTATGTGGATGGGGTGCAGCGCACCCTGGGTGACTACGCCATCGCGCCGTCCGAGGCCACGATCGCCATGCGCGACGTGGACGCGATCCCCAACGACGTCGCCGAGTTGCAGGGTGTGCGTTTCGCCATCGTGTCGGAGCCACGGGCCGGGCTGCGGTTGAACGAGGCGCGGCTCAAAGCCATGACCGGACGCAACCGCTTGCGTGGGCGGCGCCTGTACGAGAACGAATTCGAGTTCGAGGCCTCGCATACGTTCTTCATCGACACGAACCACCTGCCCGTGATCAACGACTCCGACGACGCGATATGGGGCCGGGTGAAGGTCATCCCGCATCGCCACCGCGTCAAGTGTATCGACCCGACGATCCCGGACCGCCTCAACGAGGAACGCGACGGCATTTTGGCGTGGCTGGTTGCCGGCTGCCTGCGATGGCAAGCCGAAGGGCTGGCGGACGAACCGGCTGCCGTGCGGGACATGGTGCGTGGTTATCGAGACGACAGCGATCCGTTGGGGCGCTGGATGGATGAACGCACCGAGGAAGCGCCGGGTCAGTGGGTCGCGACGGGCGACCTGTACTGGGATTACCGGACGTGGTGCGAACAGAACGGCGAGGAGCCGATGGACAACCGGCAATTTGGGATCACGCTCGGGCGCAAGGGCATACGGGCAGTCCAGCATTCGAGCACGCGTCAGCGTGGGCGGGAAGGGCTGGCGCTCCGACCAGCGGAAGAGCTCCGGCCAGCGGGGCAGCGGCGCCTCGTTCTTGATCAACATGCAACAGACGACGGGCGATGACAGGCGACGTTTCCGGAAAGTCCCCTAGGAGGAAATTTGCTCGTAAGCGACTTTACGGTTTCCTCGCCCGTCGTCGCCCGTCGCCCGTACCTATTCGGGAGGAGGGGGCGGAAAGTCTCCGATAGGAATACCGAACGAGGGCCGTAGGAAAGGAGCGCGCCATGCACATAGCCCGCGCGCCGCCAATGGCCGGCAGCGACCGACCGATGCAACTGTGGCGATTGAACCGTATGAAAGGACGTTACCCATGGAGAACACGACCCTGATCGACACCTCCGACGTTCGCCCGGCACCGGCTGGGACCCGGCTCGTGCGCTGGTACGACTACCCGTTCGGCGACCAGCCGGAAATGCTCGTGTTCACCGAACCGGTGACCGCGACGTTCACGCACG
>CALAGB010000398.1 GCA_937891245.1 uncultured Thermomicrobiales bacterium
ACACCATGGGGACGCTGCTGCGGCATGGTTCGGAGGCACAGAAGCAGCAGTACCTACCGAAGATCGCCAGCGGCGAACTGCGCCTGCAGGCCTTCGGCGTCACCGAGCCGAACACCGGCTCCGACACGACCCAACTCCGCACGACCGCCACCCGCCATGGCGATCACTATCGCATTCGTGGGCAGAAGGTTTTCATCTCGCGCGTCGAACACTCCGATCTGCTCCTGCTGCTGGCGCGCACCACACCGCGCGATGAGGTGAAGCGACGCTCCGAAGGGCTGTCGGTCTTCATCGTCGATCTGCGCGAGGCGGTGGGGCATGGCCTGACCGTCAACCCGTTCGACACGATGATGAACCACGCCACCACCGCGCTCTTCTTCGACGATCTGGAGGTGCCGGCCGAAAATCTGATCGGTGAAGAAGGACGCGGCTTTCGCTACATCCTCGACGGCATGAACGCCGAGCGCATCCTCATCGCCGCCGAGTGCATTGGCGACGGCGATTGGTTCATCGAACGGGCCACCAACTACGCCAAGAGCCGCGTCGTCTTCGAACGGCCGATCGGCCAGAACCAAGGGATTCAGTTTCCGATCGCGCGGGCGCATGTCAACATCCGCGCCGCCGACCTGATGCGCTTTCGCGCGGCCGAACTCTTCGATCGCGGCGAGCCGTGCGGCGCCGAATCGAACATGGCCAAGCTGCTGGCGGCCGACGCCTCCTGGGAAGCGGCCAACGCCGCCATCCAGACGCACGGCGGCTACGGCTTCGCCGTCGAGTACGACGTCGAACGCAAATTCCGCGAGACACGTCTCTACCAGGTCGCACCAATCTCGACCAACCTGATCCTGTCGTACGTCGCCGAGCATGTGCTCGGATTGCCGAGGTCATACTGATGTTGCCGCTCGAAGGAATCACCGTCGTCGCGCTGGAGCAGGCGGTCGCCGCACCCTTCGCGACGCGACAACTCGCCGATCTCGGTGCCCGTGTCATCAAGATCGAACGAACCGGTAGCGGCGACTTCGCGCGCGGCTACGACAGCACCGTCAACGGCCTGGCGAGCTACTTCGTCTGGCTCAATCGCGGCAAGGAATCGCTGACGCTGGATGTAAAGCAGCCGGGCGGTCACGAAATTCTCGAAAAACTGCTCAGCCAGGCCGACGTCTTCATCCATAACCTCGCGCCCGGCGCGGTCGATCGCCTCGGCTTCGGGGCCGCCGAACTGCGCGCTGCCCATCCTCGCCTCATCGTCTGCACGATGTCCGGCTACGGCTCCTCCGGCCCCTATCGGGACAAGAAAGCCTACGATCTGCTCATTCAGTGCGAAACCGGGCTCGTCTCAGTGACCGGTACGGCCGAGACGCCTTCCAAGGTCGGCATCTCAGTGGCCGATATCTCGGGCGGCATGTACGCCTACTCCGGCATCCTGACGGCGCTCTACCAGCGCGAGCGGACCGGCGAGGGCGCCACCCTCGACGTCGCGCTCTTCGACACGCTCGGCGAATGGATGAGTCACCCGATGTACCTAACCGCGTACGGCGGCAAGGCACCGAGTCGCAACGGCGCCACACATGCGTCGATCGCGCCGTACGGCCCCTTCTCAACCGGCGACGGCCGCTCGGTCAATCTCGGCGTGCAGAACGAACGGGAATGGGTCCGCTTTTGCGAGATCGTGCTGGAACGCCCCGAAGTCGCCGGCGATCCGCGCTTCACGACCAACGCCGGCCGCGTCGCCGAACGCGAGGCGCTGACCGCGCTGATCGTTGAGGCATTCTCCGCTCTCAGCGCCGACGACGTTATCGAGCGCCTCGATTGCGCGCAGATCGCCAATGCCGCCATGAACAGCGTGCAGGAGTTCATCGACCATCCCCAACTCGCGGCCCGCAACCGCTGGCGTGACGTCGACTCACCGGCCGGCCCGCTTCGTGCCCTCCTACCCCCCGTCACCAACGACAACTTCGACTATCCGATGCGGCCGATACCGGCATTAGGGGAACACACTGAGGCCATCTTGAGTGAACTGGGCTATACGGCAGCGGATATCGAGCGGCTGAAAGATGAGGGCGTGGTGTAGCGCGGGGCACGGCGGCCCTCACCCCCGGCCCCTCTCCCAATTCTGGGAGAGGGGAGAAGACGCGCGACTGCGGTCGCGCGTCTTTCTGTTTACCTGTGCCATCGTTACAGGAAAGACGTAAAGACACCCCTCTCCCAATCGTTGGGAGAGGGGCTGGGGGTGAGGGCTGCCGGTCCCCGCCGTTTCGCTATCCGTGCATGATGCTGAGCATGCGGCTGGAAAGCGCGCTGCCGGCCAGGAGGATGGCGGCGCCCAGACCAAGGATCGCGATGAGGATCAGAGTCAAGCCGTGGATACCGATCAGGGCGAGGATGCCAAGCACGATCGCGCCGATACCGGCGAGCATCTGCAACGCCGTGCTTCCCATCACTGCTTCGCTCATCAGGCGCGCCTGATGGGTTGCATACGGTTCGTTGAAGGCATCCAGGGAGTTGAGACGAGCCATCGTACCGGAGGAGAGCAGCAACGTGACACCATAGGCAATGACGCCGATGCTGAGGAGCGTCATCGTTGCGATGGTGAGCAGTGCAAGTATTCCGAGAACCAGCACACCAAGCCCACCGATGAACTCAAGCGTCACGCCACCCGTCAACTCAGCACCGCCGCCCTGATGCCGCGTCAGGCGGCTGTACCGCGAGAGTATTGAGGTTCCCTCGAAGAGCATGGCTAAACCGATGACGATTACCCCAATCGATGCGAGCGTTTCGGCGACGATTCCCAGAAGCCCGAGTATTGCGAGAATAATAGCGGCGATGCCTCCGACTGCTTCGACCAGTGAACCGGCCGCGACTGCTTCGGCCGCCTGCCGCTCGGCGTTCATTTCATTGGCGCGATCACCTTCGCGTCGAATTTCGCGTTCCATCTTTCGACCTTTCTCTAAACTCCCGATCGAACGCTTTAATCGCGCCAGGGCCCGGACAACGTCGTGGTGTGCACAACCGCATAAACCGGGTGAACGGCTGAAAAGACGTCGTTGTCAGTGGCGGACGAGTCGAGTTGAGTGCTCGTGGGCTGGCTGAGCAGGCGTCCTGCGGTTGCGCCCCGCGGCTTCCCGTGAAACTGAAAACCTCCTTTCTTCAACTCCTTCCCCAAAGACCGGTGTCCCAGCTACCAGATTCGGCGCATAAATGATTCCAGCGTTATGACAAGACGTGAGATGCCAGTCTCGACAAAATGTCGACGTGCCGGAGGATGTCTGGCCACGCTCTTCCCGTCCGAACTGTGACTCTGTTGGCACATCTGATGCGACGCTCCGCCGTGGCCGTTGGATGTGGTGTGATGGGTTGCCTTTGGGGCACGATTCGTCATACTATGTAAAGACGATTCGGCCAGCTGTCTGCCAGTCCGGCACTCGTGATA
>CALAGB010000399.1 GCA_937891245.1 uncultured Thermomicrobiales bacterium
GGGCTCCTGATTACCGGAGTCGGACAGCTCTGGATGGCGCTCCTGCCGGTCGACGCCCCCTATATCACTCTCGCCTTCGCACTGGCGACGCTGGGGATCGGCAACGGGCTCTTCAATTCACCGAATACGAGCGCGGTCATGGGGAGCGTACCGGCCAACCGGCGTGGTGTCGCGGCCGGTATGCGTACCTTGCTGAACAACACCGGTCAGACAGCGGCTATTGCCATCGCCATGGTCATTCTCTCGACGGTCATGTCGTACAGCCTGCTCAGCGGTCTCTTCACCGGCACGGCGAGCGGCGACGGACTCGATTCCGCCGCCTTCATGCGCGGCTTTCACGAGATTTTCCTCTTCGGCACGGTGACTGCCGTCATCGCGGCGATCTGCTCCAGCCTGCGCGGAAGCGATCATCTCAGCGGCACGCCGGTCGCTCGCAAGAAAATCACGGTGCCCGCCCGCGCCGCCCGGCCGACGGCGTCACGCTGAAGCAAGAGAGAAGCGATCAGCGTCGCAACCGGCAAATCGTGATGACTTCCGGCTGGTCGGGGCCGACCGGCCCTTTCTGCCAGTCGCCGTATTGCTCAACGACTTCGAGGCCGTTCTCACATAACACCGCCTTCAATTCGTCGACCGGGATATAGCGCAGCGCGAAGGTTGTCTGCTCGCGTTTTCCACTCTCTCGCGCGACACGAATCTCGTCGAGTTGCTCGATACCGGTCGCCGGATCGAAGCGCGCGCCGATCAGCACATCGATCCAACGTCCTCTCGCATCCTGAAAGCTGCACCAGAGCGTTGGTTCCTCAGAGCCACCGAAGCTTTTCGCGGTGTAATCGCGCGTTTCGAAGGCGAACACGCCATCCGGCTGCAGATGCTCGCGTACCCGGGCGAAGAACGCCCGCAGGTCGGCGGCGGTTACCATGTGCTGGAAGGCGTGACTCGTCATCACGAGGAAGCGGAAGCGCCGATTGAGTCGCATCGTGCGCACATCGCCGAGGATCCACTCGACGGTTCCGGCCGTATCGAGGGCTCGCGCCCGCTCGAGCATCTCCCGTCCCAGATCGATCCCGACTGTCTCGATCCCCGCCGCTGCGATCGCCCGCGTCAGGCGCCCGGTCCCGCAGGCGACATCGAGCACCGGTCCACCAATCTCCTTTGCCAGCGCCAGGTAAAAATCGTCGTCGGGACCCCAGACATTCTCGGAATCGTATTCTTCGGCGCCGGTGTATTCGACATAGTCGGAGAAGTCCGTATTCTCGGTCCTGTCAGTGATCATGTGCAGCTACTTCCTTACGTGGCGCACCACTCGAACGGCGTAACCGTACCCAAACCGACTGGACAGACTCTTTGTTCAAGCGCAAAGGAGACGCCACGACCGTTCGCATCAATCGCTCCACCATCGCCGCGCTCGATGTTGCACCGATCGCCACGATTAGCTGGCTCACACGCGCCAATCCGATGCTCGACGGCGAAACGCTGCTTGCCTGCTTAAAGGCCGGAGAGATCGATCGGGTCGTGGCGCTGGCGCGCGCAGTGGGCATGGACTGGCGCGGTTCAGATCAATCGGCTGTCGGCTACGCTCGGTGCTGCTCGACATCATGCGCACCAATAACCTCGTCTGGTGACGTTGACGTGCGCAGCAGCCCAAACCCCGCCACAACGCCTGCCAGCAACGCCGCGCCGTGAATATTGCGCTCCACGAGCAATAAGATGCCGAGTGCGATGCCAAGGACGGCAAGCAGGCGATGAAGCGGCCGGCCGTGCATGAACGCCAGAGCCAGAACCCCGCCGGCCAGGCCGAGATCCCCGACCGAGTTGCCGCCACCGATATGCTGCCAGCGCAACCCGACCAGTTCGCCCACGAGTCCACCGGCGAAAAAGAGGATAAGGGTGGTCCGATCATCGAGCAGGTTCGACGCCAGAATCGCGAACCAGGCAAGGAAGAAGAGATTGAAGATCGTGCCGAGCGCCCCGCCATCCTGCACGGTCAGGCTCGTCAGCAGCCGCCAGATCTCTCCGTGATGCAGGATCAGATGCGTGTCGCGCCGTAAGGCGGACAGGATGCCGGGGAAAACGAACTGCAGCAATGACGGGATCGCGACGATGCAGAAGAGCCCGACCGTGACCGGAGTGAACGGCCGCGGCGTACGGCCGGTCGCCCCAGCCCGAGCGCGGAGCAGCAACATCCCGGTAACCAGCGGGACGAGAAACGCGAAAATAAGCGTCACGACGATGCCTTCCAGCGTTCGCGAACGGGGAGGATCCACGAGGGTGATTCTAGCGCACGCCCTGATTAGTTCAGCGGATCGAACCCCGGATGCATCCACAAGGAGACGCCGATGAAGAGGAGGAATCCGAGCGCGCTCGCCCCGACAACACTCGCGACCGCCCGCGAGCCGCAGACGCGGTCGACTGCAACAAGCAGCCCACCATACAGCAACGACAGCGCGCCCCAGCGCAGCCAGAAGGCAAGCCAGAGTTGGTGCCGGTGACTCGTGATCGCCGCGTGCCGCTCGGCGCTCATCGGGCGACCATCCAACATTTTTGCATAGTCATCCGACAGATCGACCACCCGGTGCGGATTGCTCTGCAAGAACGCCGCGTCCTCTGCCGAAATCACCCATTCCGGCGGCACGAAGCAGGCGACGATTAACCCAACGAAAAACGCAACGCACAAGAAGAGCACGCCGATTCCGGCCAAGCGTGCCGACTCAACGACCGATCTTGTTGATCGCCGCTCCTGGGGTTTCGCCGCCGTCATATGCTCTGCACCTCCGAGATTCATAACGATCGGATTCGAGTTTCTGGTGCGTCGTCCGCATCACGCCGCCGCTGAAGCCCTTCAACAATCTCCTTCAGCACGACGAGATTGGCCGCTACGGCCGAACGGACCTGGGCCGTGGCAACGAGCGCGACAACACTCAGCGCCCCGGTCGTGATGAGATTCATGGTATTGGTCAATCTGGTAATGTCGCCGAATCCTTCCAGCAGATAGGTCGAAGTGCCGCTCAGCAGACCAAATCTGCCGCGAATCGAGAGCGTCTGATTCGGCAGATACTCGATGATCTCCAGCATGTCCGTGCTGCGTGTCGGAAGCCGCCGAGTTTGAACGTATCTCGATCCGACGCCAACCGGTTCCGGCGATGTCATCCGCGTTTCGCAGATCGCGTAGTTCCAGCGTGGCAGATTCTCAAGGTGAGACAGAAATGCAAAGACGTCCGCCGCCGGGCGACAAATGGTGATCGTGTTACTGAATTGCATCATGACGCTCCTGAAACCCGGTCACACGAACCGCTTTTGATGCGACGGTCTCGGACAATCCCGAACCGCGTCCCTCTCGCACAACCTGCTTCGCCAGCAGCCGATCGGCGGATTGTGGGTCGTGAGCGGGGAGGTAGACCAGCGGCTCTCGCTCGGCAAGCAGACGAATACGGCGCAATGTATCCCGGGCGGCATCTTCATCCGGCGCAACACCGTCAACCTGTCCGTCGAGCATGAGCGCTTCGGTATAGGACGTGTCGCCGGCAAGAAAGTAGGTAACTTCTACCGTGCGCACGATGACCGAGACGTGGCCTGCGGTATGACCCGGCGTCGGCACAACGACGACATCGCCCGCGTCAGTGAGGGGAAGGCTCCGCTCGAACGGCCCATACGGAACCGGTAAGAATTTCATGAATGTCGGACGTAGCCAGGCCGGGAAACGATTCGGCAGATATCCGCGCAGTCGCCCGTTCAATCCGGACGCCAGGGCGAACTCTCGCGGCTCGACGAGAATCTCGCTGTTCGGAAAGTGGCGCAGGCCACCGGCGTGGTCGGTATGGAGATGCGTCATGACCACGCGCCGCACCTGTCGGGAATCGATCCAGCGATTCTCGAGTTGCGGCCCAATCTCGTCCTGCGGCGTGAGACGTTCTTCCAGGCCGCGCCGGAAGTATGGGTGCCAGGAAGGAAAGTAGTCAGGTTCAGCGACCTGTGCCGTCTCACCTGTATCCACGACGATCTGTCCTTCGGGATGTGCGATCACCCAGGCGTAGATCGGTAGCCAGTCGCTCCAGGCCACGCCCGTGTAGGTTCGAAGGAGTCGTCGTCGGCCGTGGCCCTTTCCGCGGACTTGATTTTCCCGGATGCGTACACTCCCGGTCCGGATCGCGAAAACCTCGACGCCCGCGGTTGCGGTCCCCAATATGTTTGACATGATGCCCTCCAGACTGGATCCAGCCCGGCAACCACGTATGCCGGGCTGGATCCAGTCTGGAAGTTGAGCGATGGAAGCTCAGCTACCTCGGGCACGCTCGTCTGTCGTCTCTGATACCGTGAGGTGTTACTCAGGTGACACGGCTGACCAGGTTTGGGCATGAAGGCCCTCAGCATCGAGAATCGCGATACCGCGCGACACTGTGACGACCAGGCCGAGATCCCGTAGTTCGGCGACTACCCGTGCGACTGCCGGGCGTGCGGAGCCAACCGCTTCCGCCAAGGCTTGTTGGGTCACCGGCGCGATCAGTTTGCCGTCATGCTCTCCGGTCGCGAGATCGAGCAGATGACGCGCCACCCGTTGCCGCAATGATCCAAATGCATTGTCGGCAGTGGCATCGAGCGTGGCGTACAGCCGTCGCGTGACCTCGCGCGTCATCATCCAGGCGACCGACGGCTCTGTGTCCGCCAGCTGTCGAATCGTTGGCACATTGAGTAACAGGAGTCTGGAAGCGGTCACCAGTTGCGCCGAGACGGCCGCCGGACCGCCGACGATGGTCGGGACTCCGAGCATCTCACCCGCTCGCGCATAGCGCACCGTCACGGTACGGCCATCAGGAGCCAACAACATGACCCGGATCAAGCCGCTTACCACGAGTATGCAGCGTGGGTCGTCCTCGCCATGGTAAATGGTACTTCCGCCCGGCAGATCGACCCCCAGCGCATCGGCAAGCATCCGTTCGCGCAATGCAGGCGGGAGTTCGGCAAGCAGGCTGGCAGCGATCGCGGCTTCGTCCGGCATCAAGGTTTCGATCCCCGATCATCTCCAGATAAGGCTGACCGTGATTTGGAGGTTGTTTCACCAAGCCGCCTCAACCGATGCACTACAGCAAAGCGCAACCTGCATCTATCTAGCTATCCCACTCGGCAGCAGAGCGAGTAAGGTGAGCCAAACATGTGCATGTCTGCATTTGCGCGCAGGCGAGACTGCTGGCGACTCTGTCATGAATCTTCGACCCACGCTGCTCGCTGCTTCAAATGATAGCGAATGCCTTTACCGGCCATCAGTTCGTTACGAAACCGAGGAATGAGATGAAGGTGTGCGTGAAATACTTCCTGTCCTGCCACCTCGCCGCAGTTCCAACCAAGATTGTAGCCATCTGGTTGATAGCGCCCATCGAGAGTTGCCTTCATCTGTTGTACCAGCTTGAATGTGTCCGCCCATTCCTCGGGTGTCAGGTCAAACGGTGTCTCGCGATGTGCTCGAGGAACGATCATGACGGACCCAACGAGGACGGGATCGTGTGTCTCGATGACGATACTCAAGTCACTCTCGATCACTACTTTGCTAGATGGAATATCGCAGAACGCACAGTCCACCATCATCTCCCTTCGCGCTCAGATGTTGCTCGCTCTGTACATCCGCCCGCCTCGGTAGAGTCCCTTCAGTGGACTTCGTCTAAGGAGCCCTGCGGATTTATCCCAGGGCGACCGTCGGGCGGCGCCACCGTTCAGGACCACGACAATGTTGGTGCCAAGCCGAAACGGTATGGCAGGTCATTTCTTCAACGTCCATGACCGTCGCGACCCGTCTCATATTCACGGTGCCAGCCGCGCCCCCTGGAAATCGAGGATCGCCTGTTGCGCGAAGCGAGTCATCTGGGCGGGGTTCGGGCGGCCAACGACGGTGTCGCCGAGCTGGATGATGAAATCGCCGATGCGGACATAGAGCAGGTCGGTGAAGTAGGTGGCGACCGGACCCCTGGTCGTCACCCGCAGCGAATACGACGGCTCACCCATTGGCGGGTAGGCGGGCTGCATGACCAGCCCGACGACTGGCGTACCGTCCTGTTCTCCTTGATCGACGCCACCGCACTGCGGGCCGTCTTTGAGCGCGGTCAGCCACGCCTCGGCCTCACCCGGGTGAAAGGCCGCGATCGCTTCGGAGAGGTGCGCTTCATCGGCGGTCTCGAACGATTCCGACGCCGTCACCAAGTGGACATCCGGCAGGTTCAGTGCTCTATCACACGAAAGCGTGCTCAATTCGTTGCTGGTCGATCCGGGCTGCGCGATCCAGCCGACAGGAAGATCGGACGTCGTCAGCAAGGCAGCTTGCAGGTCTTCGACATACGGCAGTGTGGGGGTCGGTGTCGGCGTTAACGTCCGTTTGCCTCCGCACGCGGTGAGTAAGAGAACGAGCATGAGCACCAGCGTGATGAGAGCAAAAAGATGTTCCATCTAGCGGCCCGACCCTTCATCGATGAGAATGCTGTGATTCGAATAGAATAGACCGAAGCAACGTGAATTGCAACGATGAATGCTGTCCATACGGCAATCGGGTGCGCTCAACCGGGCTAGCCAACATCTCCCGGTTCTCGCACCAACTCGATTCGGTAGACTAATTTGCGGACGAAGCGAGCGTCGCGGGGATACGGCTCTCGCGAGCGGTCCGATTGTGGCAAAGGGAAGTGCTTGGAGCGTTATGAAAACCGCGCTGATTACCGGCATCACCGGACAGGACGGCTCGTATCTTGCCGAGTTCTTGCTCGAGCAAGGTTACCGCGTCGTCGGCATGCAACGCCGCACCAGCACCGAGACGGTCGGGCGCATCGCGCACCTAATGGACAAGATCGATCTCGTCCAGGGAGACCTGCTCGATATGCTCTCACTCATCGAGCTGATCAAGCACTACCAGCCGGACGAGGTCTATAACCTGGCGGCGCAATCGTTCGTGCCGACCTCCTGGCAGCAACCGGTGCTGACCGGCGAATTCACCGGCCTGGGTGTCACGCGGGTGCTGGAAGCGATCCGCCTGATCAAGCCGGATATTCGCTTCTATCAGGCGAGTTCCTCAGAGATGTTCGGCAAGGTGCAGGAAGTCCCTCAGCGCGAGACAACCTCGTTCTACCCACGGTCGCCCTACGGCGTCAGCAAGGTCTACGGCCACTGGATCACCGTCAACTATCGCGAGAGCTACGATCTCTTTGCCTGTTCCGGCATTCTCTTCAATCACGAGAGCCCGCGCCGTGGCATTGAGTTCGTGACGCGTAAGGTGACGCACGGCGTGGCGCGCATCAAGCTGGGCCTCGACAAGGAGCTGCGTCTCGGCAATCTCGATGCCCAGCGCGACTGGGGCTTCGCCGGTGACTACGTGCAGGCGATGTGGCGTATGTTGCAGCAGAACTCGCCGGACGACTTCGTCGTCTCAACCGGCCGCACCCATTCGGTGCAGCGGCTCTGCGAACTCGCCTTCGAAGCGGCCGGCCTGAACTGGGAAAACTACGTCGAGGTCGATCCACGCTTTATCCGCCCGGCCGAAGTCG
>CALAGB010000400.1 GCA_937891245.1 uncultured Thermomicrobiales bacterium
AGCGGTTCTGGCAGGCCAACGGCGGCTTGCCCGTCTTCGGCTTCCCGCTGACCGAGGAGTTCAGCGAGCAGGGGCAGACGGTGCAGTATCTTGAGCGGCAGCGCTTCGAGTATCACCCCGAGCACGCCAACACGCCCTACGAGGTCGAGCTGGGCCGGCTCGGCGCCGAGGATGCCGCTGGGAACAATTCTGGGCGGTGCGGTCATTCAGCGGACGCAGCAGGTGGCCTGGGTTTATGGTATCGCCGGTGCCGTCATCGCGATCACCGCGATGCGCTTTAGTATGGCTGCGCTTGGCTAAGCCGAGCAATATCTTCCGTGATCCCCGTCAGATCTGGAGACCTACGTCGGAGCATCCCGGTAAATACATCGCTCAATAGCGTATTCAACGCTGGCATCTGGACATGGATCGTTCGTCGACGATCGAAGAGGAGGGACCGTTGCTGACCTTCGCACAACTCCGGGACAACCCAGCACTGCTCACGCCGGAGACCCGCTCACCACTCTTTCATCCCGATCACACGATGACCGTGATCTGGGAAGGGGAGCCAGAGTTGAACGAAATGCTGTGCTTCGCCGAATGGATGGAACAGCCGGTTGCCCTGGAACACATTGCCGGGACCAATCTCTGGGGCGGTGATTTCCCGGCACCTCCATTGCCGTCCACTGTCTGCACCCGTATCGAGATCGGTGATCGCACCGGTCCGCTTTCGTCTCCCCGCCACGATCCGGATGTGTTCGGTCTAGACTTGCCTACTACGCTCTCACTCGCCGATCCAGTCTCGACACTCATCGACGACAGGGGGCTGCCGTCACCCGGCTTGGTAGGTGAATCACGGCGCGTACGAATCTACAAACCGAACATCGCCCCTGGGCCGCTGGATGCGTTGTTCGTGCTTGATGCACAGATGGCTGTTGATATGGTGGGCTGGTTCCCCGCCATCACGGACACCCTATGGCAGCAACGGCGTCTGCCGCCGCTCCTCATCGTCGCGCTTGATCACGCAGGGCCTGACCGCCCCAGCGAATACGTCGGCGGCGAGATCTACAACCAAGCGGGACGCCAATGGGTTTGGGACACCGTGTTGCCCTTCGTCGAAAGCCACCATCAGATGCGTTCCCGCTGGATCCTCGGCACGTCACTCGGGGCGTCGATGGCGATACAACTCGTCCTCGCTCGGCCGACGCTATTCGCGGGTGGCGTGTTCCTCTCCCCCTGGCATCGAATGGGACGTTCAGGGGTATTCGATCTGGTGAACCAATGGCCTGGTGGCGGACGGTTCTTCGCGAGCAATGGGACGTTCGGGCGTGGCGAGGAGCAGCATTGTGCCGACACCCGCGAGCTTGTCGAGGGGCTCGCTGACCGAGGTGCGCAGGCCTTCTACGTGGAACGGGAAGGGTATGGTCACGCCTTCGCCGCGTGGGAGCGCATCTTGCCGGAGGGGCTATGCTGGTTGTTCGCTGAGACGAAATGGTGAATCGTACCAGCCGTTCAACACGGGTTGATAGCGCACACATTCCCCGGTGCACACGTGAGGGAAGGCGATCGGTTGGCTACGGGCCGAGCGCGGGCGGCAGGGCAACCGACCCAAGCCAGGAGGAGGGCGTTCTTCGCTGGCTGCGTGTGGGGAATATTGTCTATGATCCCACCGGTGTGTTGGAGCGAGCGTCAGTTGTGGCACGTGCCGCTCCGTCGGCACTTCCAGGTGAACTCGCCATCTATCAGGCCTGGTGGGGCATCAATTACAACGTCGTTCAGATGTGCCGGTATCTCGCGTCTTCCGATCCCCGCTCCCGCCACGCAGCGTCGCTCCGGTTCCTCTACAGCCTGATGGACATCGCCAGCCACTTCTTCACGGTTCGCCAGATTCCATGGGACGGCGAGAACGCGGCGATTAAGTATTGGACCGAGTACGACGTAGGCTTCTGGAACTGTTTGCAGCAGGCATTGCGTGAGCCGGACTTGGACCGCAAGCGCGAGCTATACGAGGCGTTGGCCCAGATGACGCTCGCGCCGGTTAGGGGTCTGTGGCCGGCGAACACCACCTCGGTGTGGCTCGGTTGGGGATGGGGGACGGGGCAGGAGTTCAGAGAAGATTCAGCCATGGATGGGGCGGCGAGAGTGCTATCGTTTTGGCACGAATTCTCCGAGGCATGAGCATTTGCAGTGTGTACCTCGCATCCGAACGCGAGCTTCCTCAATACGAAGAGTCCTGGTTCAGTGCTCTGCGGAGGGAGAGGTCAATGACCTACGCACCCGTCGTTGTCTGCGATTACGACTCTGACTGGGTAATCATGTTCGAGGAAGCCAAGGGCGACATTCTCAAAACTATTGGCTCGTATGTCGCCGCCATCGAGCATGTTGGGAGCACTGCCGTTCCCGGCTTGGCCGCGAAGCCGTTCATCGACATTCTCCTGGCGCCTCACCGCTTCCCACAAGACGTCGAGGGACTGGTCGACCCACTCGCCCAAATTGGGTTCGAATACGTTCCCAAATCCGACACCAACAAATACTTCTTCCGACGAGGTGAATGGGGTCACGGAACACATCACCTGCATGTGGTTCAGATTGGGGACGAAGAGTGGACGAAGGTGATCCGCTTCCGCGATTACCTCAGATCACACCCGGAAGCGGCTCAGCGCTACGGCAACCTTAAGCGGCGTCTGGCCACTAAGTTTGGGTCGGATCGTCCGGGCTACACGTCGGCGAAGGCCGACTTTATTCGCTCCGTTCTCGCCACTGCGGAAGATGAACGCGGATAGACGACGCTATCCGCTACCGTCGGACTGAGCGAAGTCCCAATTTATCTTAGGTCGTAAAGTCGAGCTACGATGCGGTAGTCAGGAATCGAGATGCGGACTGGGCCGATGAGGTTGTCGTCGCAGCAATCGATAATCGAGGCAGTGTAAGGATGCTTCACCACCCTTGGCGAGGAATGTCTGCCCAGCGCGACGGTCATTTGCCGCGAAGACTGCCGACAGCGATTTGAGCTTCCAACTCTGCTCGGACCTGGTTGAACAATTCAACCGTCTCAGGTTCGGGCTCATAATAACCAGGTTCATCCTCGGGGTCGTCGGGATCGTAATAGACCTGTCGAAGCGCTTGCCGCAGGCTCCGATCTTCTTGGATGAGTGACCGAAGGTCGTGAAGCCGCCCATGGCACTGGTAGAGCTGCCGTACGATGTCTTCAAGTGCAGGCTCGAACCTGAGCAGGCTTCTTAGAAGCGGCACGGCGAGATCGGGACGACCCTCTTCGATATGGAGATCAGCCAGCAGTTTCGTGGCTTGATAGTACGATTCGCGGTAGTGCTCTCGGAGCGACAATCCGCGGTCGTCACGCTCGTCAACCCACTCGTAGAATCGAGTCCCGCGGCCAGAGAGGAGATCCCCCTGATAGAGCTCCACCGCTCGCTGCAAGGAGTGTTTCGCATTTTCTG
Organism: uncultured Thermomicrobiales bacterium; assembly: GCA_937891245.1. GTDB lineage: Bacteria > Chloroflexota > Chloroflexia > Thermomicrobiales > Thermomicrobiaceae > CALAGB01. The sequence continues at coordinate 3,438 of CALAGB010000400.1, forward strand.
GTGAGCTTTCCGTGCTGGCTTGGCACAGACCGACAAACTGCTGAACATCCGAAGTCGCCACGGTGGTATCGAGTCGGCACGTACCATCTCGATCCGTGCGAACCACCTCCGCTGTGATCCCTGGCACTTGCTGGGTAAGCAGAGCGCGGAGCCGCGTCATGGCCACGCGCAGACGTCCAGCCGCACGATCGCTGTCGACGTCGGGCCAGACGGCAGCGAGAAGCCGATCCTTGGCGATCGATCCATTCGGTTGGGCCGCGAGAAACGCGAGAACCTCCCAGGCTTTGTATGACGCGCCTTCCTCTCCCGACGGGACGATTTCCCGATCGCCGCTCGTGACCACGAAATCGCCGAAACACTTGATCTGGATCAGGGCGTTCGTCGTGGGCTCGATTGCAGCCGCACGTGCATCGCTGTCTCGCTCGTTCTCCTCTGAGATCTCGGAAAGACCGGTGTCGACAGACGACGCCGGTTTGAGCGGGACAGAAACGTGATTAGTTTCTGGAGGAGGTGGGCTTGGTTCGTCGGTGCCTTCAGCTGTTCGCGCACCCGAAGCGGCGCCTCCATCATCATCGCGCATTGCCTCGACGAACTCATCAAGCTTGGTCGCATCGACGCGATAACCCCGAACGTGTATCGGGATCCTAGGATCGATCCGCAGCAAGAACTCGCCCGTGCCAAGATCGACCGCGTCAGGTCGTCCAAGGACCTTGATGCTCTCGTCGTCGTCAAACAGTTGAAGGGCGAGGCGGGTGCTGAAGTAATTCAGAAAGTCAGCGCCAAGTCCAGTAACTTGGGCGCTGACGGCCAAGCATCGTATCCCGAAGCTCAGCGCGTGGGCACTGAGTAACTCGAGCGTTTCCGTATCATCAGCGACCTTCGTGAGTTCGCCGATGACGAGCACGATCTCCGGCCAAGCCGGTCTGTCCGCATTGGCCTCTCGATCGCCTGCAGCAACCTCGTTCATCCGGCGCGTGAGCTCGGCACCCAACTTCTGGAGCGCCCGTTCGACCTCGTTTTCATCAGTCGCATCGACGAAAAGGTCGTGGTGAGGCAAGCCACGAAGCTGAGCGGGCAAGAGGTCGGGCTCGGTAATTGTCCACAGACGGAGTTGCCGAGGTGTGCAGCGTGCCACCAGTGCAGTGAGCAGAGAAGTCAGAACGACATCAACCCCGACGCCCGGCAGCCCGGCAACGAGCACAGAGCCCAGCCCGTGCCAATTGATGTACAGCGTGTCCCCGTCTGCCATTTGACCAATTGGGATTAGCCAAAGCTGATCACTTGGTACGGCCGACCATGTCCTGATTAACTCTGTCACTGCTTTGCTGGGCAAGCGGACCACGATGTCATGATCCGGCGAAGCCGAGATAGCACACCGTCCACTCAGCTCGGCGGTGAACTCGTCGAGAATCTTGAGGAGACGTAGTTGATCGTCCGATGAGTCGCTGAGCACGATCGTGAGTGTCTTACGACTTACCACCATCAGCAGCACCGAAGCTTGTGGTGCTCCTTGCTCGACAAGGAATCGTTGCAAGTAGTTCGCGGCGGCGATGGCGAGATCGGCATCACCTTTGGGACCGCCGTCCATTTCCCGATCAGCAAAGTCGTCTTCGTCCCGACGTCTCGCGCGGATAAGACGGAGAGGTGGCTCATCGAGACTACGCCGCATTCGCCTCCCCAGCAGCGTCGCACCACCGGTGAGTGCGGCAACCGCCAACCCGACACCACCGTAGATCAGGGCTGACTCACGGTCACCACTCGATTTCGGTCGCGCTCGTGTCGCCGACCTGGAATCGACAGCCGGTGTTGGAGTTACTGTTGGAGTCGAAGTTGGTGGGGAAGTCGTGAGTTGGCCGGTGCGTTCTTCAGGTGGATTGATAGCTATTGGTCCTTCTCCGCCCCGCGGGTTGTCCGACCCGCTAGGCAGTGGAGGCGTCGTGTTCTTGAGCGGTTGGCTCGATTGTGAGTCTTGCGGCGAAGCTGCCGGCGCAGGAGGGGTATCGGTTTGAGGCGACACCGATCGTTGCGGAACCTTCAGTCTCAACCCAGGCCAGATCAAATCCGGATCAGTGAGCGTCCTTCCGTCCGGCAGCGTAGCGGTGCCATAGTTTAGGGTGAAGATCGCCGGCCAACTCATCTCATCTCCGAGAAACCGCGCCGCGATGCTGCGCAGTGTATCGCCTGGCCGGACAACGTAGACCGTCTCCCTTTGCGCCGGGGTTGGATTTATGGGCAGGACGATCAGGACCCAACCTGGGTAAATCACTCCCGCCTTGGTGAAGCGCCGGCCATCAGGCATCAGTCGCCCGGCATTGGCTGATACGAGTCGCGGGTACTCTTCGCCCTTCCCGTAATATCGTTCTGCGATGCCCCACAGCGTATCCCCCGGCTGGACGACGTACTCGGTGTCCGTACCTGCCCGTCTGCCCGGCGATTCCGTCAGCGGGGCTAATGAACTGCCCAGTGTCGCCTGAGTGGTGGACGTGTGCACATGCATTGGAGAAGTGCGAGCGGTGGCCGCTGCGGTTGATTGGCTGACCACATTCGCGACAAAGACAGCGACAACCGCGCCGTCGACGAGGTGCCGTACGACGGATGGTGATATGCGGTCGGATATCGCTTGCAACTGCCCAATCCAGGCAGCGCCATGAGCGAACGCGGAAACACACGTGATGAGCAGTCGAAGGAATAACGAGATCGTGATCCAGCACCAGAGCAGCCATGCGACCGTCGAGAGCACGTAGGCAATTAACGCGAGCGACAGGTCGTTGCCCCGGAGCGTGTCCATCACGCTAGCCGACGTCGGAGTCTCGGCGGGCAGATGGGGTAGGCCAGCGAGAAGCTCGAGTACCACAGCGCCCAGGGCCAGGCCCATGATCAATCCGAGCAGCGGCACCAGTCGCGTGCCGTATCGCGGCGATTCCTTCAGGTCAACCAACCTGGCCACGAACTGGACCCTCCTTGCTACGGTCCGGTCAGGAGCGACTGAGCTTCCTGAACCTGGTAGCTCGTCGTGAAGGCATGCTCGATCGATGGCAAGGGTTGTGGCGTACCCCCGTTAACGCGGTATTCGGCCGCGAACTCCACGGTCAACGCAACCGGAAACCCTGCCGGGAAGTGGAGGGAGGAGTACTCATAGGTGTGCCGGATGTCCGATTCGGCTGGGTAGGGTTGGCCGAGGGAGTGGCTGTCGAGCGTCGTACCGTCACCAAACTGCCACACATAATGAACCGGCACCACGCGCACCGAGACCGTTACTCCGCTGAGGTTCACACTGTCCCCGATGGCATCACCATCGTAGCCTTGGACCCAGAACCAGCTTGACATTCCGGACAAGCCGAGCGATGGATTCACATCGATCTGGAGATCCGGCAGCGCAATGTGACGCAGCAAGTCAAGCGCAACCTGCCTGGGATCGATCGTTGGAGTGGTCGCGGCGACCTGATTTGTGCCTGGAGTTCCCAGGTGCACAGCGCCAGGTGGCAACCAGACGAGGCCACCGTAGTTTCCGTCCACCAGGAGCAAGTACGGGCTATCGTTCGGATGCTGCGCGGCCGCCGCGCGATCCCAAGGAGCGGGCCAATCGGCAACGGGAGTTACCTGGGGAACGATCTCAATCATGTGCCCATTAGAAGTAATCTCGTGGATGCCTGCCCAGTCGCTCCAGGTGCGGCCAGGTGCTGAGTCCGTGGAGGCACCTGAGGAAGATTTCAACGCCATCTCGTTTGGTGCAGCAGCGCCGGTCGTCTCTGATGACCCTGTGGCGCCGGACGCAGTCTGCTGCGATGTAATCCGCACCCAGACGCCATCCTGTCGCGAGGTTACATCGATCGTAACCGAAGAACTCGTGCCGCCGGGGCGGAAGACTCCCGGTGGCGGGCTGTCTGCCGACACGTTTCCAGGCCCAGTCAATACACCGATGACGAATGTGAGGATCGCGATCGAGGTACAGCGGATCGACAACGGTGCGGTTCGCATAGCGTGATCCTATCGATTGACCTGGCTGCTGCTGACGACTTTCCAGGAACCGTCGACGAGTTCGAGTTGGAAGGCGACGTCCTCCGTCTCTCCGGCACCCGGCGACTGCAACGGACGTTTGGACGTGGCATCAATGGTGTAGCTCTTGTTGACGTAGTGATCCTCGACACCGGCCTTCGACGGGCCCAGCAGCACGATCTCGTAGTGGTGCTCGACGACGATATTGGCCGCCCGATTCTGGGAGCGCAGTTCGTCGATCTGTTGGCGTCGCCCATCTAGTTCGGTCCCACTCATGACCTCAGCGAGGTGACTGGTATCGAGCGTGTAGAGCGCATTGGTGTACACATCCCAGTAATGCAAGTAGGCGCGCTCCACCGCTTGAGCGGTTCCGGGTGGTGCCGGGGTCGCGCCGGGTGCCACCACGATTGGGAGAGGGCTCGCGGTTGGCGTGGCTGGAAGTGTCGCGGTCGGCGACGCAGCGGTCACGATTGGCATTGTTGGTGTCGCCGTGGTTGATGGTTGATCTCCTGCTGTCGTCGGCGTTGATCCCGACGGCATCCGCGCAGTGGAATTTGTGGGAGCCGGTGAGATGCCAACGCTCGGTTGCAGCTTCCGGCTCAGAAAGATGCCGGCGCCGACCGCGATCACCATGATAGCGACGAGCGACAGCCCGATGAGCCACCATCGTCGAACTGGCATCCCGTTCTCGCCATGCCGCGGACTCTGTCGTTCGTTTGGATCCACGTCATTCCTTCAGTCTCTCATGGCGCTTGACCGACGATGCCATGCCGCGGTCGGGCCTCGGCTATCGAGGTTATCTGCATCGTGCTGATGCCGACGAGCCGGACAAACGCTGTTGGCATCGTGCGCGTCAGCCGGACGTCTATTCGACCGGGCTGGACGTCGATCGTCGCGATGAATTTGCTCCTTTGGCTCACCAGGTAGGTGGCGGCGGCTGCACGTGCGGCGTTCTGATCCAGCACCACCGACGCGCCCCCGCTTGACCGGTAGATCTGCTGATCGATCTGCATCGCACCGGCACGCGCGGCCCCGTCCGCGTCGTTCTGCAGTTCGCGTCGCTCGGCGAACGCGATTCCTCCGTCGATTGCCAGCCCAATGATCGAGAGAAACAGTGGCAGCATCAGCGCGACCCAAATCAAGATTTGACCTTGTCGCCTCTGACGACCGAGCAGATGCAAGCACGATCTCATCTCCGTCACCTCGTGGGCCACTGGCTTCGATACAGGTCGATCCGCTCGGCATGTGTGCTCGCGACGCCAATCCGGAGCCATCCAAGCAGCGGCAAGTCACCCAAGGTCACCTGATAGCGTGCCGTGGCAACGACCGACCCTCCTCGAGAAAAACTGCCTGGATCGACTGAGAGACGCAGTGATCCATTGGTAAAGTGGTAACCGTCCGCGACCTGCTGACCTCGGTCGAGCCCACGATCGATCGCGTCCGTTGGCGTGTCTGCCAGCACGGCTGTGCGCGCGGACTCACGAGCGACTCCGCTGACGCCCATCTGCGCTTGGATTACGCGCCCAACACCGACAACCGCACTCGCCAAGAGCAGCAGGATGGGAAGCACGAGCGCCAGTTCGACCAGCGCCTGGCCATGTTGACGAGTTACAGATCGACTAATGAGTCGGGCCGACACTGAACTGCTCCTTGCTCATGCTCGCTCGCGCTGAGAGCGGCAATGAGGCATCGGTGACCCACGGAATCAGCACTGGCAGGCGTCCGTGAACCGTGATCGAGACAGTATCGGCGCTCTCAGCCGCCTGCACCGATACATTCCGAGCGTTGCCGCCAAGCCCTGCTTGCAGGATGGATTCGCTCCGCTCGACGCCACCAGCAAGGGTGCCGTCCTGAGATGCGGCGACACGCGCCCC
>CALAGB010000401.1 GCA_937891245.1 uncultured Thermomicrobiales bacterium
CCCGGGGGAACACCATGGCCAAGCGTTGGACGTTCGCTCAGTCCACCCCGCCCGGCATTTATCCCCGGGCGGGGTCGGGGCGACGACCTGCTCGGGGTCCGACGACCCGTTCCCCTAGGCGGGGTCGGGGCGACGACCTGCTCGGGATCCCACGATCCGTTCCCCTAGGCGGGGTCGGGGCGATGCCACGTTCGGGGTCCGACGACCCGCTCCCCCCGGGCGAGCACCGAGTGACGACCGGCTCGGGATCTGACGATCCGTTCCCCCCGCGCGGGGTCGGGGCGATGCCACGTTCGGGGTCCTACTATTCAATCCCCGGGCGGGCCTCCGGCGATGATCCGTTGCGGCTCGCCCAATCCGTTTCCCCGTTCGTAGCTGCACTCCTCGCTGCCCGCACAACATGCTATTCTTCGCTGTCTGGGTGCGTGACGTGCTTGATGTTGGCATCATGATGTGCGCGGCGCGCGGAAAGGCGAGTGTTTCGTGGCACTTCCCTGGTATCTCCAAAACCGCGTGCTGCGGGCGGTCCTCATTGTCGCTTCGTTCGCCGGCATTTCGGTCGGACTGGTCATTCCCTTCCTGACGCTGACGGCGCGCGATCGCGGCGTGTCGTTGAGCGCCATCGGCGTGATGGCGTCGAGCTATCTCGTCGCGCAGATGCTCTTGCAGCTGCCGATGGGCGCGCTCTCCGATCGCGTTGGGCGGGTCGGACCACTGGCGCTCGGCCTGCTGGTCGAGGCGATCGCCACCGCCGGGTTTACCTTTGCCGACAGCTCGCTGACGTTCATCCTGGTGCGGGTTGGCCAGGGTGTTGGTGTCTCGATTCTGTATCCCTCATTCCGCGCGCTGGTGGCCGACGTCACCCCGGCGAACCGGCGCGGACAGGCGTTCGCCGTGGTGGGTGCGGCGTTCAGCGGCGGCATGCTCTTCGGCCCGCCGATCGGCGGCCTCGTGGCCACGATCGTCGGCGTCAACTGGCTCTTCCTGACCGCCGGTGGGCTCGAAGTGATCGTTGCGGTCTCGACGTTCTTCTATATGCGGCGTGCCGTGCCGCGAGAACACGTCACTCTGACGAAAGAGCATGTGCCGTTCAGCGAGTTGATTTCGCGGCCACTCGCCGGAGCCTTCATTCTCAGCTTCGCCGGGCAGTTTCAGTTTGGCCTGTTTTCCGGCATCTGGAGCATCTATATGGCGGACTTGAAGGCGAGCGATTTCCAGATCGGACTCTCCTTCAGCACCTTTTCGGTGACCTTCATGGTGCTGGCACCGTTCACCGGCCGGTTGGCCGATAGTTCTGAACGCTGGCGGCGCATCCTGATCGCTAATCTCGCCTATGCGGTGGTCGTCGCGCTCTACGGATTGATCGAGAACGTGCCGTTCATCCTGATCCTCGGATTGGTCGAAGGGGGGATCGTCTCCTTCACCCAACCGGTGGCTGACGCCTATCTGGCTTCGGTCGCTGATCCACGCGTGCAGGGACGCGTCCAGGGTGCTTTTGTGACGATCGGTATGGCCGGGGCGGCCATCAGCGCGTTGCTCGGTTCGGTGCTGTACGGCATCGGGCCGGTGGTGCCGTTCCTGGTCGGTGGTGGCGTTATGGCAGTATTGACGTGCGTTGCGGTCTACTTTGTGCGGGAAACCGAGCTTCGTAGGACGCTGTTCCAGACGACGCATCGCACCACAACGTTCGATTCGGCGGCGGCGGGAACGGGCGATGCTCCGCTGGCGCCGACCGCGACATCGGACGTACCGTAATCTCCGGCTCATCTGGCACAATTCGCGCAGTTCCGTCACCATCGTGGTTGTGAGGAGGTCGTCGCATGCTTGATTCGCGTCGCGTCGCCCGGCCGCTGCGTGTCGTCATCGATCGTGAGCGCTGTATCGGCTCGGAGAATTGCGTGGCGAGCGCGCCATCGGTCTTTCGACTCGACGCCGAAGGGAAAGCGGTGCTGCTCGATCCGTCGACGGTCGATATCGAGACGCTGCGACTGGTCGCCGAGATCTGCCCGACCGAAGCGATCGTCCTGGAAGACGACGCCGGTAATCAGTTCTTCCCTGGATGAACTGGTTCCCCGAGCGGCATGCGACGCCGCTGGTCGGTCGCGAGCGCGAGCTGGATATGCTGCGCGCCGGCTTCGACGCCGCTCGTGCCGCGCAGAGTTCGCTGGTGCTCATCAGCGGTGAGCCTGGGATCGGCAAGTCACGTCTGATCGAGGCGTTTGCCGCTGAACTGGCGGACTCGGGCGCGCTGGTGCTGAGCGCCCGCTCTGATGACGCCGACCCGCCCTTCGCACCGTTCATGCTGGCGCTGCGCGAACTGGCGCGCGAAGATCCAGCCGCGTTGCAGCGGGCGCTGCAGGATAGTCCGAGTCCCGATCTCAAAATGCTCGTCGCGGCCGGGGAGGACGCCGATCCGGCAGCGATCGCGCCGCGTATCACGCTGACCGGCGCTGAGGAGCGCGCGCGTTTCTTCGATGCCGTGGTGCTGGTGCTGACCCGGCTGAGTGAGTCACGCCCGCTGGTGCTCTTTCTCGACGATCTGCATCTGGCCGATGAGCCGAGCGTGCATCTCTTGCGGCATGTCGTGCGCGTCATCGGGCATTCGGCGCTGCTCATCGTCGGCATCTATCGGGATACCGATCTCGATCCACGCCATCCGCTCGAAGCGGCGATCGTCGATCTCTATCGCGAGCGACGGGCAACGCGGCTCTCGATGCGCCGGCTGGAGTTGGTTGATGTCATCGAACTAATCGCCGGACTGCTGGATGTCTCGTCACGTGAGGTCGAGGTCGGTCTGGCGCAAGCGATCCAGTCCGAGGCCGAAGGGGTGCCGTTTTTCGCCGAAGAGTTGGTCCTCCATCTGCGCGAAGAAGGTCTGTTGCAGCACGGCCCGAATGGCTGGCGGTTGGCCGAAAATGCCGGACCGCTCATTCCACAGAGCGTGCGCAGCGTCGTCGGCCACCGGCTCTCGCACCTCGAGCCGCGGGCGGTCGAAACGCTCGGCATCGCGGCGGTCATTGGCACTGAGTTCTCCTTCGATCTGCTGCGGGATGTGGTTGAGCGGCGGAGCGGGCTTTCGCGGGCCGAGGTGCAACGCGACATCGAGGCGGCGCTGGACCGACGGCTGATTCTCGAACGTGCACCGCTTCCACAGGCCGGGCGTGACGCGACATACGCCTTCGCGCACGATCAGATTCGCGATGTGCTCTATCTCAACCTCGGTCAGATCCGGCGGCGCCTGCTCCATCAGGCGGTGGCTGAAACGCTTGAAGCGACCTACGGCGAACGTGAACCGAGCCAGTTCGCGGCACTCGCTCTGCATTATGGCGCCGGTGAAGATCTCGGGCGCGCCGCGCACTTTTCGGCGCTGGCGGGGCGTCGTGCGCTGGAATTGCACGCCTTCGAAGATGCTGAACGTCATTTCAGCGAGGCGATCGATATTCTTGAAACGCGGGCGAATCATCCGGAGACGGATGTGACGACGCTGCATGACTATTTCGATCTGCTCGCAGCGCGCGAAACGACGCTGGCCGAACTCGGTCAGAACGAACGACAGCGACGCGACTTGGGTTTGATGGGCGAGATGGCCGAACGGAATGACGACGACGCGGAGCGGCTCGTGGTGGCGATGCGCTCGGCCCGGCTGGCGGTGCTCAGCGGCGACCGTACCGAATCGTTGCGCATGGCGACGGAGGCGGTGCGGCTGGCCGGTATTGTGGGCGACATGGATCAGCGAATCGCGGCGATGGCGCGCTGGGCTGAGGCGCACGCCGGCCGGCTGCTCGGCGAACCGTCGCGGCTGCTGCGCGATCGCGACGGCCTCGTTGCCGCCGCCAGTCGCTATCGGGCGGCACTGAAACTGGCGCGCGAGGCGAATGATAGCCGTTGGCTGGCGCGCCTGTCACAAGAGATCGGCGTCGTCGATTGGGCGCTGACCGACGAGGACGATCTCGAGGCACGGGCGGCGGCGCGCGGCTGGCTGCTCGATGCGCTCGATCACTGGCGTGCGATCGGCGACGCGCGCGGCGAGATCACCGCCCTCATCGCGCTCGCCTACCGGCGTTCCTACGAGAGCGCGGTCGCCGGAGTGGCGCCGGCCGAACGCGGGTTCGTCGGTTTTCTGGAGGAGATCCGGCGGCTGCGTACAGAGGAACGACATCTGGTGCGTGAGAGTCTGAAGCCCCGAGCCCAGGCGTTGGCATTGCTTTCGGTGCACGTCCATTGTCGGGAGTTCGGCGTCTACCAGACGGCGCTCGAGCGCGGGCGCGAGGCGCTCGCCTGGGCGGGTCGTGCGGGCGACCCACGGGTCGAGTTCTATTGCCTCGGCGGGTTGAGCGAGACCGAGCGCGAATTGGGGCGCGCCACGCGGGCGTTGGAGTACGCCGAGCGTGCGGCTGCCATCGCCACGACGAGCGACACCGCGCTGCCGGCGCAACGGGCGCAGGAATGGCTCGGATTGGCTTGTTTCGCGGTCGGTGATCTCGACCGCGCCACACAACACCTGCGCGCGCAGTTGGCGATGGCCGAAGCGCGCGGCTTGACGACCGAAATCGCCGAGGCGAGCGCCGCGCTGGCTGCCTTCCTCGCGACGCGTACCGATGCTGCGAGCGAGCGCGAAGCGTTCGAGCTGGCGCGACGTGCCATCAACCTCTCGGTGGGAATGCAAGGGAGTATCCCCTGGGGCGTCCATGGACTGCTGGTGCACGTCGAAATCTTCCTGCGGCAGGGTGACGTACCGTCGGCGGTCGCCAGTGCCACAGCGGCCTCGAGCTGGATGCAGCAACGCGAGATCTCATTGCGCAGGCTGAAGATCGCCGTGCCGTTCATGCGCTATCGGGCCTATACCGCCGCCGGACTCGATCACGAAGCGAAGGCTGAACTCAAGCTCGCCGTGGAGGAGCTGAGCCGCGTTGCCAGCTGGATCCACGATAGCGAACTGCGCCGGGGCTACCTGGAAGACGTCACCCTGCAGCGCGCGATCCGCGAGGCGGCCGAAGCCGCCGACCTCTGGTCGCCGCAGATGCCGGCCCCTGTCGAGATCGATGACACGGTGCCGCTCACACGGCGCGAATCGGAAGTGCTGCGGCTCGTCTCGGCCGGCAAGACCAACCGCGACATCGCCGACACCCTCTTCATCAGCGAAAAGACCGTCGCCCGGCACCTGACCAACATCTTCGCCAAGATCGACTGCCAATCACGCACCCAGGCGGCCGCGTATGCTTACCGTCACGGGATTGTCTGAGACTCCTACCAGCGACGATGTCGTTGCCTGCTGGCACTGTTTTCTCCGAATCAATTGACGGTTCACCGGAATTACGTTAACGTGTATCACTTCCAGGGACATGACAGCGTGTGAACGGTGACGGAACGATCGGCACCGAAACAGCATCAGGGAAGGGAGCGCAGACCGTGGCTACAAACGTTGAACCCTATGCCGCCCGTCTTAATATTGACTACTCTGAGCAGCTCGATCGGCTAACGACGCTGCTGCGGCTCATCTGGATCATCCCGATCGCCATCGTTCTGGGTGCGCTAACCGACAGTAGCGGCGGATGGTTCGTAACCGAGTCAGGGCGACACGTGCGCGAAACCGGCGGCGGCGTTCTCGGTGGAATTTTCCTGGCGACGCTCCTGATGATCCTTTTCCGTCAGCGCTATCCACGCTGGTGGTTCGATTTCGCCCTGGAGTTGACCCGCTTCGAGGCGCGGGTCAGCGCCTACCTGGCGCTACTGACCGACCGCTATCCGTCGACCGTTGAGGAGCAGTCGGTGCATCTCGATATCGACTATCCCGATGTGGAGCGCGATCTGACGCGCTGGATGCCGTTGGTGAAGTGGTTCCTGGCGATCCCACATTACATTGTCCTCTTCTTTCTCGGGATCGCCGCGGTCATCGTGGTCATCATCGCCTGGTTCGCGATCCTGATTACCGGACAATACCCCCGCGGACTATTTGATTTCGTCGTCGGTGTCGGCCGCTGGGGCCTGCGCGTCAACGCCTACGCCTTCCTGCTCGTGACCGACCGCTATCCGCCGTTCAGTCTCGATTGAGAAAGGGACCGGCTGGAACTGCGTCTTGGTGAGTACGTAATAGGGAGTGGCTGGGGAGATCCGTCGCTGCGGCTCAGGATGACGTGAAAAAGCGGCTGTTATCTCTGTCATCCTGAGCCGCAGCGACGGATCTCTTGATCGTCGGCTGGTCTTCAATCTGGTTGTGGCGTAGCCCTCGCCCGGCTACGTCGCATCTTGACACGGGCCGACGCTTCTCCAAGACTGGCGAGAGCGAGCGACGAGACTGGGGTAACGGAAGGGTCGATAGGCGTGGAGATTGATACAGCGCGGCTGATCGGGAGCCTGAACGAATTGGGACAGATCGGCCTGACTGAGCGGGGTGGCCTGATGCGCGTCGCGTTCAGCCAGGCGGATCTCGAGGGCCGTGCCTGGGTGCGCGAGCGGATGCACGCCGTGATGGATGTGCGTGTTGATCCGGCCGGCAACACGATCGGGCATTATGCCGGTCGGGAGCCGGGGCTGCTGCCGATCGCGCTCGGTTCCCACACCGATACGGTGCCGGATGGCGGCAAGTATGATGGCGCGCTCGGCGTGCTGGCGGCGCTCGCCTGCGTCGAGGCGCTGGCGCGGGATGGTGTCAGGCTGCGGCATCCGGTCGAGGTGATCAATTTCAACTCCGAGGAGGCGGCGGTCGCTGGCGGCACCTTCGGCAGTCGCGCCATGGCCGGCCAGTTTGATCCCACCATCTTGCAGCAGACGACGGCGGATGGACGTCTGATCGCCGATATTGTGCGGGACGCCGGGGTCGATCCGGAGAAGATCGTGACGGCGGCGCGCCCCGAAGGAAGCCTGGCCGCGTATCTGGAATTGCACCCGGAGCAAGGCGGGCGACTGGAGGCAGCCCGAAGCCCGATCGGCGTGGTCGAAGCGATCGTGGCGATCCGGCGCTTCGTCGTGACGTTCCACGGCTACGCCAATCATGCCGGGACGACCCCAATGGAGCAGCGGCGCGATGCCCTGGTCGTGGCGGCTCCCTTTATTCTGGCCGTGCGTTCGACGGCGATCGTTCATGAGGTCGTCGGGACGGTCGGCACGCTGCGCATCGAACCGGGTGCTTCGAACGTCATCCCCGGTCGGGTCGACCTTTCGCTCGAGATCCGTGGACAAGATGACGGCGTGCTCGATGCGGTTGAACTTGAACTGCGGACGCTCGCTCAGGGGAGCGGAGGCGACTTCACGCCGATCTCCGCCAAACCAGCCGTGGCGTCCGATCCGTGGCTGGTGGCGCAACTCGAAGCGGCCAGCGAGTCGCTCGGGCTGCCGTATCAGCGGATGAGTAGCGGCGCCGGGCATGATGCGATGTGTATGGCCGGGATCACGCGTGAAGCGATGCTCTTCGTGCCGAGTCGTGGTGGCGTATCGCATTCTCCCGACGAATTTACCTCCGATGAACAGTGCATCAACGGCGCGCGAGTGCTGCTCGCCGCCTTGTTGCGCATTGACGAACGATTGGATGCCGATGAAGGCTGAGGCGGAGCGACTGATGTGGCCAGCGCTGCTGGTGACCGATTTCGCGGGTACGACGATGCGTGATGACGGCACGGTGCTGGCCGCCTATCGCGTCGCGCTCAAGGCGTTCGAGATTCCGTTCAGCAAGGACGATTTGGCTGCGCGGCGCGGCGCGAGCAAGCGGGCCGTCTTTCGCGAACTGGCGGCGCGCGTGCACGGGCCGGACGATGTGAACGCGGTGGCCGAGCAGGCGCTGACGCGTTTCGAGCAGGCGCTGCGCCAGGAGTATGAGACGGGCGAGGTCGCCGAGATTCCGGGCGCGCGGAACGCGCTCGATCGACTCAAGCGGTCGGGCGTGAAGCTCGCGTTGACGACCGGCTTCGATCGCGGATTGCTCGATCTGCTCGTTGGCCGGCTGGGCTGGGGGACACTCTTTGACCTGACCCTGGCGAGTAGCGACGCACCAGCCGGCCGGCCGGCCCCGTTTCTGATCTACCGCGCGATGATCGATCTGAACGTCGGCGATGCGCGGCAGGTTGCGGTACTCGGTGATACCCCGCTCGATCTGCAATCGGGCATGAACGCCCAGGCAGGTTGGGTCATCGGCGTGTTGAGCGGCGCGCATCAGCTCGAAACGCTCGGCGCGACACCACATACGCATCTGCTGCCGAGTGTCGCTGATCTGCCGCGACTCTTCGGCCTCGACTGAAGCGCGAAAAGGGGGCTCGCATGCGTTCTCCGGTTTTCTTCGTCGTGATGTAGCACATCCCGTGGCGATCGGTTCTCGGCCGTCCTTCGTGACCGGCCGGTAGCCGCCTACTCTGCACACGATTCGAGAACGGTGTTGGGAGGACGAACGCACCTTGGTGCGTCGTCGGTCGCACCGTGCAATGCCAGAAACGAAGGACAACCATGAACGAGACCTTGCGCGAAATGTTCCGCTATCACACCTGGGCGACGTTGAAACTGCTCGATCACTGCATGGGGCTGCCTCCCGAGCAGCTTGATCAATCGACGCCCGGCACAATGGGCTCGATTCGCGATACCTTCGCCCATCTGATCAGCTCCGACGCCGGGTATCAGGCGCGCTTGCGCGGCGACGATTCACTGCGTATCGCGAACGCCTATGAGCGCCCGCTGGCTGAGCTACGCGATTCCTTTGTGGAAAGTAGCCAGGGCTGGGAAGAGGCGCTCAGCCGTCTCGACGATTTCGATCCGCTGCTGGAAGCTGGCGACGATCATCCGGACGTCCCGCATGTCCGCGATCTCCTGCTGACCCAGGCGCTCCATCATGGGAACGACCACCGCACGCACATCTGCTCGGTGCTCGGCGCCCACGGACTCGACGTGCCCGAGATCGACGCCTGGATGTACTGGTTCGAGACGCGGAACATCCCGCTGACGAGCTAGGCCGGTTGCGTATGCCACCTCTCTTGACAGGCAGACAGAATCATGGGAACATGTGTTCTGTACGTATATGAGCGAAACGCCGATGATTGGATCACCTTATGGTTTGCCATGAGGTGATCCCATCCGAAGAGAGGGACGCATGCTGGCCCCACTTGAGGAGCAGTTCCAATATCACTCGTGGGCAACATTGCACTTGCTTGACCACTGCGGTGGGTTGACGGCGAAAGCGCTGGACTACACCGCCCCCGGCACGATGGGCACAATTCACGATACCTTCGTGCATCTGGCACGGGCCGAAGCCTGGTACCTCTTGCTCATGACCGGCCAGGCGCCGGTGCACGTCGACAACACGATCCGTTATCAGCTTGCGGATCTGCGTGCATACTTCGTGGCACTGAATGACGCCTGGCAGTACGTCCTCGCGCACCTTGATGACTATGATCCGACGCTTCCCAAAGACGACAGGAGCGTCGAGGTGCCGCACGCGCGGAACCTGCTGCTCGCCCAGGCCCTTCATCACGGCAACGACCACCGGACCCATATCTGCTCGATTCTTGGCGCCAACGGCCTTGAGGTGCCGGAGGCCGATGTCTGGATGTACTGGTGGGTCACCTACCTGAAGCCCGATGATTAACGACCGATTCGCGGCGCGCTTGTCGTCTTGACATCGCGACACGAGTGTGCGAACATGCGTTCTGTACGTACGTTAATCGTCAACTCGCATTACGAGTGAACCGGAGGAAAAGACGATGGCAAACCCGATCGTGCACTGGGAGATCACAAGTTCCGATGGGAAGCCGTTGCACGACTTCTACGGCCAGATGTTTGACTGGAATATCGACACGAACAACGAGTACGACTACGGCATGGTCGATACAAAGGTCGCGGGCGGTGTCAACGGTGGTATCAGCGGTTCCCCGTCCGGTAACCTCGTCACCATCTACGTCGAAGTTGAAGACCTGCAAGCGGCGCTCGACAAGGCCGAAAGCCTGGGCGGCAAAACGATCATGCCGCCGATGGACATCCCCGGCGCCGTCTCAATGGCGCAGTTCGCCGACCCCGCCGGCAATGTCATCGGCCTGGTGAAGTCGGGAAGCATGGTAGTCGGGTAGGGAGCGGCCCTCACCCCCGGCCGGGGGTGAGGGCCGGGCCGTCTACCCGTTGTACAGCGCGCCCCACTTTGCGTGCTCTTCCTTCGCCTCGGCCAGGAACTGCTCGTCGAGGAGAAGGTCGAGGGCGGTGAGCGCCATTGCCTTAGAGACCTTGATGAGCTGATCGTAGCCGAACTCCGAGCCGGAGGCATCGACGACTTGCTGCGAGTGGCCAGGAATCGGCTCGTGGCTGATCGCGAAGCTGCCGGTCGCGGCCGGGAGCTTGTAACTGGTGTTGCCGAAGTCGGTGGAGTACATGCCGCGCTCCGGATCGGGGTTGATCTCGATCCCCATCGCCGCCATGTTCTCGTTATAGGTCTTGCCGATGCGGTAGCTTGGGCGCATGTCGTAGTGCAGTTCGCCCTCGGTAATCTTTACCTCACAGCCGGTCATGAGCGCGGCGCCCTGGGCGACGTTGCGCACCTTCTCCATCACTTCCCGCAGGTAGTCGACCGTCGGTGCGCGCATTGAGAACTGGGCGCGCGTGTACTTCGGCACGACATTGGTCGCCTCGCCGCCGTTGGTGATGATGCCGTGCAGGCGCGTCTCCATCGTGACGTGCTGGCGTAGCGCATCAACGCCCTTGAAGAACTCGATCACCGCATTGAGCGCGTTGACACCGTTGTACGGATCGGCTCCGGCGTGGGCCGGCTTGCCGAAATACTCAATGACAAAGCTGTTCACGGCGAGGCAGGTGCCGCTTGGGTAGTCGGTCGCGGCGAAGCTCTGGTGCCCGGCGTGGTGGATCATGAGTGCGGCGTCGACATCGTCGAAAATCCCGGCCGCTTCGAGCTTGATCTTCCCGGCGCCACCCTCTTCGGCCGGTGTGCCGATCACCTCGAACATGCCCGGCACATCATCCATGACCGTCGCCATGCCGATGGCGGCGGCCAGGCCGGAGGCCCCGATCAGATTATGCCCGCAGCCGTGGCCGATGCCGGCCAGCGCGTCGTATTCGGCCAGCACCGCGACGATCGGGCCGTCTTTGCGGCCGTGCTTCGAGGCGCGGAAGGCGGTTTCGATACCGGCCAGCGGCTTCTCGACCTCGTACCCTTGCTCCCGAATGTTCGACGCGATCAACTGTGACGCCATCACCTCTTCATAGCCAAGTTCCGGATTGGTGCGGATCGTCTCGTCGACTTCGATAATCTTGTCGCGATTGGCGTCGATCGCGTCGATGATGCGCCGCCGTAGCTCCTCGCGTTCTGCCATCTCCAACCTCCCGGTTGTCCAACGTTCTGCAAACGTTCAATGTCGACAGTTTCGCATCTACGTCGAGTCGTCGCCAGTGATTATTCAGGTGAGGGCGGCGCGATTGACGACTGCGTCCGGGACCTTGCCCAGTAGGGCATCGCGCACCGTTTCGGCGGCGATGCGCTGGCGATCGTCGACCGAGTTGTCGGAATACCAGGCGTTGTGCGGCGTGACGATGACGTTGGGGAAGGCGAGCAGTTCGCGCAGCATGGCGAGCGGCGGCGGCTCGGCTTCAAGCACATCCAGTGCGGCTCCGGCGATCTGTCCGGCGTGCAGCGCGGCAACGAGCGAGGCGTGATCGACGACCTTACCGCGGGCGCAATTGATCAGATAGGCGCTCGGCTTCATCAACGCCAGTTCGCGGGCAGCGATGATTTTCAGCGTTTCAGCGGTGAGCGGCGTATGCAGTGTGATATAATCCGATATCGTCAAGAGTTCATCGAGCGATACGAGGGGCACGTTGAACGCAGCCGCGGTTTCCGCGGGCACGTACGGGTCGGTCGCGATGACGTTCAACCCAATCCCTTGGGCTTTCCAGGCAACCGTTTTGCCGATGCGGCCGAGCCCGATGATGCCGAGCGTCTGGCCGCGAATACGCCGGATCGGCATATACGGCTGGTGCGTCCAGGCGGCGCGCACGTCGGCGTCGCTGGCCGCCGCGCGCAACGAATCGACCTGCGGGATGAGGCGGCGCGTGAGGGCGAAGAGGAGCATCAACGTATGGTCGGCGACTTCGTCGTTGCCGTAGCCTGGCGTGTTCGCCACCATGATGCCGCGAGCGGTCGCCGCCGCGACGTCGATCGCGTCGTAGCCCGCGGCATAGGTGCAGATGATCTTGCACTGCTCGAGCGTTTCGATCAGGTCGCGGGTGATGAGCAGCTTGCGAAAGAGGACGGCGTCAGCCGTGCGCAGCACGGCCTCGATCTCCGCATCGCTGAAAGCGCGCGTGTCGATGACGTCAGCCCCGATCGGCTCCAGGATCGCCCGCTCGATCTCGATCCCCTCCATGAACTGCCCGACGATAACGACACGTTTGCTCATGGTGCCCTGTCCTCCTCACGGACTGCTGCTCAATGGTGGATTTCGTCCCAGTATAGCGCCGATTCGCGGTGGCACGGGCTATCGAGATTGCCGTGAGGCGGAGGAGCGCACCACTCAATTGGAATCGTTCGTGATGCCATGCGTCACGCTCAGGTTCGGGCGCGTGTTGAGCGTTTGGAAGACGACACAGTAGCGCTCGGTCAGTTGGATGAGCTTGGCGACCTGCTCGTCGGAGGCGTCAGTTTGCAGATCGAAATGGAGACGGATGTCGCGGAACCCGACCGGTACGTCGCGGCTAACGCCGAGCGTACCCCGAAAATCGAGATCGCCTTCGGCGCTGATCGTACCGTGGGCGATCGGTAGGCTGATGGCGGTCGCGACCGAGGCGAGCGTTACCCCGGCGCAGGCGACGAGCGCCTCGAGGAGCATGTCGCCGGAGCAGAGCAAGCTCCCGTCGCCGCCGGTGGCGCGATGCAATCCGGCAACGATGCGTTCATCGCGCGTATCGATACGGCAGGCGATCTGCTCCAGGTCGAGCGTGCCGCGTGCCGTGAGGGTGTAGAGGGAGCTCTCGGGCTGCTCGCGGTATTGCGCCTTGAGCGGCGCCTGGAGCGCGCGGAGTTCGTCGGATTGCATCGTGGTGCCTTTCTGATGGGCCAGGGCAAAGGTTCGCGACAGGCAGCATAGACGAGGCGGTTGCGCGACGCAAATCCGGGGCAGATTTACGCCGCGACGTTGGCGGCGATCGTGTCGATG
>CALAGB010000402.1 GCA_937891245.1 uncultured Thermomicrobiales bacterium
GTTTTCTCCCCAAACGTGAATCACGTAGCCAGCAATCGTAGGAAGGAAGGGGAGCATGCACGTCCCCTCGATCACTGAGCGTCTCGATCACTGGGCCGATGTTCAACCGGATGCGCTCTTCTTAAAAGATCTCGAAACGGGCGATACACTCACCTACCAGCAATTTCGCAACGCCGTGCATGGCCTGAAGCACCGGCTTGGCGACGAGCCTCGGACGGTGGCGCTCGCTCAGCTGGGCAGCAGTGGTGCGGCCGTGGCCTGGATCGCCGCGCTTACCGGCGGGCACCTGCTCATTCCGTGCCCCCCCGAAGCGACCGATGATGAAAAGGCGCGGCTGGCAGCGAGCTACCAGCCGAACATCGCCATCGTTCCCAATACCGAGGCGGCGCGCGGTTTTGGTGGGACGATCGAGCAGACGATCACCGCCGAAGAGTTGAACGCGTCGCTCGCGGACTGGGCCGAACAGACGCCCGATGGCATGGGCCCGGAAGCGGCGGGCTTCGTCTGCCTCACAACGTCGGGCACGACCGGTACGCCGAAAGGCGTTCGGCTGCGCGCCGATCAGGTCGCCTGGACGGCCGATCAGATCCGGATGCGTCATCAGTTGACGCAAGCCGATCGTGGGCTGTGCGTGTTGCCCTTCTTCCATATAAACGCGCCGGTCGTGAGTCTGTGCACGACGCTGATGGCGGGTGGCACGGTCATCGTGGCGCCGCGCTTCAGCCGCAGTCGCTTCTGGAACTGGATCGAACACGAACAGATCACATGGGCGAGCATCGTTCCGACGATTCTGGCGGTGCTCCTGCAAACCGAGCGGCCGGCCTGGCTGCCGGGCCGTCTCCGCTTCGTGCGCACGGCGTCGGCGCCGCTGCCGCTGGTGCAGCTGAAGGCGTTCGAGAAGCGCTTCGGCATTCCGGTCATCGAGACGTATGGTTTGTCGGAAGCGGCGGCGACCGTGGCCGCCAATCCGGTGCCGCCCGAGATCTACAAGCCGGGTTCGGTCGGCTTGCCGCTCGGCGTCGAACTGCGCGTCTGCTTCCCGCTGGACGAAGCGCAGCCGAGCCTGCTGCTCGATGTGCCGGAGGGTGAAGAGGGCGAGATTTGTATCACCGGGCCGAGTGTCATCGCACAGTACGACAACGGTGCCAGCGCGACCTCATTCTGCGGCGAATGGTTCCGCACCGGTGACCTCGGACGTCTGGATGAGGACGGCTATCTCTTCATTACCGGCCGCATGAAAGATGTCATCAATCGCGGCGGCGAAAAGATCGCGCCGCGTGAGGTCGAGGAGATCCTGCTGGAGCACCCGCTGGTGAAGGATGTCGCCGTCGTTCCCGCGCCGGACCCGATCTACGGGCAGCAGGCGATTGCCTATATCGTCTACCACGAAAACACTGGTGGCGGATCGTACGCCGGCCTGCACGAGCATTGCGCGCGCAAGCTGAGCAGTTACAAGATTCCATCGAAGTTCATTACGGTGAAGGAATTGCCACGAACCCGGACCGGCAAGATTCAACGACATCTGGTGGGAATGTCCACCGAGGTGCCGCGCGCGCGGAATATGCGCTACGGCGTAGCGTAACGCGTTCGCGCCGTCTCGGAAGGAATCACGCGGGATGTCAGTTGGGGCCACGGTTACACGTACGTCGCGGATGTACCTGCACGAAGTCGATATGGTGCGAGTGGTTACCGCGTTGGCGGTTATCGCGGTGCACGTCGTCGCCTTCACCGCGGTGTACAACTCGACCAACCTCGGAGTGCAACTGCAAAACGGCGCCGTCGTGGCGTTGCACTTCACGCGCGAGGTCTTCATCGTTCTGACCGCATTCGTCATGGTGCACAACTATACCCAGCGGCCGTTGAAGCTCGCGGTCTTCTGGCGGCGACGTGGGCTCGGCGTTGTGGTGCCCTATATCGTCTGGAGCCTCTTTTACGTCTGGTTCAACTATCCGCGGCACCCGGCCGGCGCCTGGATTCATACGGCGCTGGCGGACATCCTCAGCGGGAATGCGTCGTATCAGCTCTATTACATCCTGCTGACGATCGAGTTTTACATCGTCTTGCCGCTGCTTCTCTGGTTCGTCGTGAAGTACAAGAACTATCCGTGGCAGGTGCTTTCGATCAGCTTTGTCCTCCAGATGGCGATGATGTACTTCGACTTCAACTATCTGGAGACGAACGCCTTTGGTGCCAACGGACTGGCGAACTGGATCAACGATTATTCCTGGCGCATGTTGCCGGCCTATCAGTTCTATATCTTCCTGGGCGCCTATGGTGCGCTCTACCTTCACCCGTTGCGCGAATTCGTGCAACGGCGTGGCAAGCTCGTCGTACTCGGAGCGGTGAGCGGGATCGGGCTGCTCTGGCTGCGCTATGCGAAGGCGATCTGGCTCGATCATCAGAGCATCGCCTACGCGACACAGGTCTTCCAGCCGGTGATGGTGATCTATGCCGCCACGACGACGCTCTTTCTCTACTGGCTGGGCGTTACCTGGGCGACGCACCCCACGAAAACGGGTAAACCCCGTGGTCATACGTTATCGAAGCTCCTCTCGGACGGCTCGTTCGGCATCTATCTCATCCATGCCTTTATTTTGAACGACGTCCTCCTGCACATCGGGCCGCGACTGCCTGGTGCCTGGCCGGCGGCGTTGCGCGTGTTTAGCGTCTGGTTTATCGTGGCGTTGATCACCTGCACACTTTGTAGTCTGATGCTCTACACGCCGGGACTCAGCCGCCTCATCGGCCGGCCCTGCCAGTTGCCGCCCACCTTCGGCCCGTGGCGTTGGCTGCGACAGCAGGGTGAGGCGCTTACGTCGGGTATCGCGCTGTTGGTAGGACGGCGCGAAGAACAAACGCCGCCACGCGCAGCGGTTCGCGGCGGCGTCAAGACGCTGGATGAGGTTGGGCGGGGTGATGATTGAGTTAGCCGCTCAGGCATGATCACCCGTTGGCGCCCGAAGGGTCCCACGCGGCATAATCGCGCCGCGTGCGCGACTCGTTATGTTGATTTCATCGTCGACCGAACGGAACAATCGTGAAACGATTGATTGCCTGGAGCATCGGGATCATCGCGGTCCTGCTGCTCGTGCTGGTTGCCGCCTCGCCGTTTCTGCCTGGACCGTTTTCCGCCTGGCATCCCCGATCGAAATTGGCGAAGCAGGCGCATGCCCAGATCGTCGCGACGCCGTCGAGGCTCGCCCTCGCCACAACGCCCCCGAGCGCTACGCCGACGCTGGTGCCGACCGCCATTCCGACGGCGGTGCCGAGCCCGACGCCAAGCCCGACCGCGACGCCCACCCCGACGCCAAGCCCGGTATCCACGGCCATTGCCATGACCACGATGTCGAACGGCATTCGCATCGGCTGTGAATCCGGCCCGCCGGATGAGTATCGAACCTGTCGTGCGCAAGAGCCGGACGGCTTTGCCATGACGTTCTATCTCTACCTGCCGGAGCACTACGATCAGCAGAAAACCTATCCACTCGTCCTCTTGCTGCATGGCGGCGGCGAGGTCTGGCAAGCGAACAAGTCGGCGGACGATAACAAGAAGACGCTGGTCGAAGACCCCTATGCACAGGTCTGGGGACCCGGTTTCCACGAGCCGGATAGCACCGATGTGCAGGGGAAATGGCCGAGCTTCATCGTGCTGCCCCAGGTGACGGCGCCAAATCGCTTTGTCGATCAACCGGCCGGCAATGGCTCCTACACGCTGGCGCCGCAGCCGAACGCCACGCTTCGTCTGACCAAAGAGATCGTCGATACGGTACAGCTCATGTATCCGAACATCGACCCGAACCGGCGCTATGTGACCGGGCTCTCGATGGGCGGTTATGGGGCCTGGGAGATGGTCGAACGCTGGCCAAACTATTTTGCTGCGGCGGCGCCGATCGCTGGAGCGGGTGATCCCACGAAGGCCGTGCGGCTGGTTAACCTGCCGATTTGGGCCTTCCATGGCGGCGCCGACACCGCCGTGCCGCCGTCCGGCTCGCGCGACATGATCAACGCGATCCGTAAGGCGGGCGGCCATCCACGCTATACCGAGTATGCGGGGCAGGAACATGGTGTCTGGGAGATCCCGTACACGATTCTCGGCAAGCCATCGCCGACCCCGGATTTCTTCTCCTGGCTCTATGCCCAGCACCGGTAGCATGAGTCGACCATCCATGGTGGCGAACGGCCGTGCCGCCCAGCGTCTCTTCGGGGCTGAGAAGGATGTCCGGCGATGGGACTCGTTGGTTTGAACACCGGCATGAAGCGGGAGATCGGTTCAATGTTGCTGGCCGGGCTGGTGCTCATCGCAAGCAGCGCAGCCTGCGGCTCGCATGTGCAGTCGGCTCAGCACCTCACCCCGGTTCCCAGTGCCGTGCCGGCGCAGCCGCCGGCAACGCCGCCCGCACCGACCGCGACGCAGAGCAGCACGCCTTCGCCTCCCGGCCTCGCAACGCCCGCCGCCAGCCCGACCGCGACTCCGTCGGTGGCGATCGACTGCGCACCGGCGCCGCCGGATCAGTTCGAGACGTGTCGCGCGACCGAGCCGGGCGGCTTCGCCATGATCTTCTATCTCTTCCTGCCACGCGGTTACAACCCGCGCATCAGCTATCCGCTCGTGCTGCTGCTCTCGGGTGGCGGGCAGCGGGCTGATTCGGACAAGTCGGCGAAGCAGAATCGGACCGCGATGCTCAGCGATCCCTATGCCGCGATCTGGGGACCGGGTGTGACGACGCCGGATAGCACCGACGTGCAGGGGAACTGGCCGAGTTTCGTCGTCATTCCACAGGTGGTCAAGCCGAACCGCTTCGTCGATCAGCTGCCCGGTGCCGGTTCATACCATCTGGCCCCGGAGCCGAATGACGCCCTGCGTATGAGCAAGGAGATCGTTGATTCACTCCAGCTGCTGTACACCAATATCGACCCGAAGCGGCGCTATGTCACCGGCCTGTCGATGGGTGGCTACGGCACGTGGGAGGCGATCGAGCGCTGGCCCGACTATTTCGCGGCGGCCGCGCCGATCGCCGGAGCAGGCGACCCGTCGAAAGCGGCCGATCTGGTCAACCTGCCGATCTGGGCTTTTCATGGCAGTGCCGACAGCACGGTGCCGGTTTCCGGTTCGCGCGACATGATCGCGGCGATCGAGGCGGCCGGTGGTCATCCACGCTACACGGAGTACCCCGGCGAAGAGCATGGGGTTTGGGTCAATCCATACACCCTGCTTGGGCACCCCTCACCAACCCCCGATTTCTTTGCCTGGCTCTTCGCACAACACAAATGACCGATCCTCATTTTCCGCGTGAATACACAGAAACTGCCATCTGGAACGCGGCTTGCGTTGACTTCCCGGTGGTTCACGATACCGTCGATCGCCCGTGAGCCGCATCCGATAGCCGATTGGCACGACTCGGGGAATCAACGCCGGCATCGTACGGCAGTTTACGCCGCTGTTACAGACCGCTGTTAGGCTGCGTGACAGCGAGCGCGTTACGTTTAGCGCGCGAGCACGAACCCGGGAAGTGAATGGAGGAACGCATGGACTGGGCCGAAATCACACTTGACCGCCTGCGGCGGCAAGATGTCCGGCTCGTCACCTATGTCCCCGACGGGGCGCTTTCCAAGCTGATTCAAGGATTTGAAGCCGATTCCGGGATCAATTGCTTCACCGCCACGCGCGAAGATGAAGCGGTTTCGATCGCCTGCGGCGGCGCGATGGGAGGGGTCCGCTCGGTCACGCTGATGCAGAGCAGCGGCTTCGGCAATATCGCGAACGCGCTCGCCTCGCTGGCGACGCCATACCAGATCCCGGTGCTGATGATAATCACCGAGCGCGGGATTCTCGGCGAATTTAACCCGGTACAGACGCCGATTACCCGAGTTCTCCGTTCCACGCTCGATGGACTCAATATCCCCCACGTGACCCTGGACGATCTCAACAAGGTGGAATTCTTGGTTGACCGCATGGCGGCGCAATGCTTCAACGCTCAGCAGCCGGCCGCCTTGATCGTTTCGCCGATGCTCACCGGCGGCAAGACGGCGCCGGGTTCGGCACCATCCAGGCGAGCGGCCTAGCACGAAGTTGCGCGCACGTCAGCGAAAGGAACCCTGGAGATGCAGATTCTAGAGGCCACAGCGACCAAAGCGACGTTGATGGATCGCTTCGGGCTAACCCGACGACTGGTCGACCTGCTCCACGAGGGCGAGGCGATCGTCGGTGGCATTGGGAACGCAAACTTCGACCTCTTCGGCGCTGGTGATCGGCCGGAAAATTTCTACATGCTCGGCAGCATGGGCATGGCGGTACCGATCGGCCTCGGCGTCGCCGTGGCGCAACCGGAACGCCAGGTGATCGTGCTCGAAGGCGACGGCTCGCTCCTGATGAACCTCGGCAGCCTCAGCACCATCGGCATGGTGGCACCGCCGAATCTGACCGTCATCGTCTGGGACAACGGCGCCTATCAGATGACCGGCGGCCAGCCGACACCGACGGCCGCCACGACCGATCTGGTCCAGGTGGCGCAGGCTGCCGGGATCGCCAACAGCCAGTGGGCACAGGATGAGCAGCACTTCGAGCGCCTCGTCCAGCAGGCGCTCTGGTCGAAAGGCCCGTCCTTCATCGGCGCGGGCGTGCTGCCGACACCCAGCAATTCGCACCCCGAATTCGACCCGGTCATCCTCAAAGACCGCTTCATGCGCGGCATCGGCGCGAAGTAAGGCGAGAAGCCGCCCCCACCCCCGGACCCTCTCCCGACCCCCGAGGGGTCGGGGGTGAAGGTGACGCGTCTTACCGCCCTTTAAACACCGCCTGGCGCTTTTCGACGGTGGCCCGCAGGCCCTCTTTGTGGTCTTCGGTGTCGCCGCAGATCTGGCCGGCGCGGCGTTCGTTGCGCAGGGCATCCTCGAAGGCGAGTTCGGCGTTCTGGCGGATTAACTCCTTGGCGAGGCCGATGGCGACGGTCGGTCCGGAGGCGAGCCGGGTCGCCCATTCCATGGAGGTCGGCATCAGCTCGTCCGGCTCGACGAGCGCGTTGATGAGGCCGATCTTTTCCGCTTCCTGGGCGTCGATGATGCGGCCGGTGTAGATCATCTCGGCGGCGCGTGAGGGGCCGATGATGCGCGGCAGGAGGAAGGTGCCACCGGCATCGGGCGAGAAGCCGACCCGGATGTAGACCTCACCGAAGCGCGCGGCGGTGGACGCGATGCGGAAGTCGGCGACGAGCGTCAGGTCGCAACCGCCGCCGACGGCGACGCCGTTGACCGCCGCGATCACCGGCTTCGGGATGCGATAGAGCCGTGACATCAGCCGGTGCATGCGCAGCGCCCAGCCGTCGCTGTCTTCAACGGATTCGCTGCCGGTTGGGCCAGACCACTCCTTGACGTCGGCTCCGGCCGAAAAGCCGCGCCCGCTGCCGGTGATGATGACGGCCCGCACCGATTCACGATTCCAGCAGCGCTCGACCAGCGTATCGAGTTCGGCGATCGTCTGGGTGTCAATCGCGTTGAGCCGCTCGGGGCGATTGAGTGTGATGATGCCAACCCCATCCCGTTCGTCCCACAACGTACGCGTCAGTTCCATGGCCGACTCCATCCTGGTAAGCGGGAATTACGCGGTTATTGACGATCGATAACACGGATCACGGTAGCAGCGTGTTCAGGCAGCGTCAATGCGCCATGGCGTCAGAATTGCCGAGTATTCCGCGACCGCCGTATGATTACGCGGCTACGGCGTCGCACACGACGCCATCGTTCTCGTAGGAGTAGCGATTTCGTGAAACGATCCAGTCATAAGCTGAAGCGCCGGGACCACGGCGATAAGGTGTCATGAGCAACCGGATGTCCGTTTCGGAGATCGCCTGCTCGCCCCTTATCGCCCGATAAAGGGCGTTCGCTTCTCGAATCTCGCTCACACGAACGCGGTCCTTTCCTCCCGGCGCATTCACCATAACCCGTGATCCGGCTTCGGCTTTCGCCGGATACGGGGTCTCGCCCGTTGCCGGGCAGAGGGAAGGACATGCCGATGAGTGTACCCACTCAGGATAGCCTACTGGAGCGCCTGCGTTCGGCGCTCGAGGCAGCCACGAACGATGCTCATGTGTCACTGCAGCGTTTGCTGGCGGATGAACATCCGGCGGATATTGCCGCCGCGTTGCGGGAGCTTGACCCGGACGAGGCGCTCTCCATCTTCGGCCGGCTCGACAATCGATCGGCCGCCGAGGTGCTGGACGAGCTCGATCCGGAGCTGGCCGGGTATATTCTTGAGCGCATCCCCGCCGTCCGCACGGCGAAGCTGCTCGGCACCTTGCCGGTCGATGACGCCGCCGAGGTGGTGTCCGAGGCGACGGCCGACCGCGCGACGCAGCTACTGGCCGATCTGGAGCAGCATGCCCCGGACGAGGCCGAGGCGGTGCGCCTGGCGCTGACCTATCCCGAGCGTACGGCGGGTCGCTTGATGACCGACAAGTACGCCGCCGTCAAGCCGTCGCTGACTGCTGCCGAGGTTCTCGCCTATCTGCGCAGCGCTGACGCCGCGCCATTGGAGACGTTCAACGACATCTTCGTGCTCGATGCGGACGGTGTATTGCTCGGCGTCTGCTCGATCCGTGAATTGGTGACGGCACCAGCCGGGGAGACGATCGCGACCTTCATGACGCAAGGCCTCGTCAGCGTGGCGCCGGAGACCGATCAGGAGGAGGTGGCACGGCGCATCTCGCTCTACGATCTCCTGACCATCCCAGTGATCGATGAACCGGGGCACTTGCTCGGCATCATCACGGTCGACGATGTGCTCGACGTGCTGATCGAGGAGTTCACCGAAGATTATCTGCGCATGGCCGGGACCGATGCCGAGGAGATGGACCAGCGGACGGCGGTGCAGGTTGCCCGGCTTCGTCTGCCCTGGCTGCTCGGCACGATGGGAATCGAGCTCGGCGCCGGGCTGGTGATCGCTAACTTCAACGAGGTCCTGCAACGTGTGATTCTGCTTGCCTCGTTTATGCCGGTCATTTCGGCCGTCTCCGGCAACGTTGGGTTGCAAGCGGCCGCGATCGTCGTCCGTGGCCTCGATACCGGTCACGTCAGCTTGTCGCGCTGGAGCCGTCAGGTGAGCAAGGAGCTGACGACGACGCTCCTGATGGCGCTCGCCTGTGGCATCGTGCTCGGGACGGTTGGTGTTATCTGGTCGCGGCACCCGACCTTCGGTATCGTCATCGGTGTCGCCATGACCTGCTCGATGTTGACCGCCGGGCTGATGGGGACGCTCATTCCGATGTTCTCGAAGCGCTTCGGCTTCGACCCGGCGACGACCGCCGGGCCGTTCGAAACGGCGTTTCAGGACGTCATCGGCTTCGCCGTCTTCCTCTGGCTCGCCTCGTTGCTGGAGCACTGGCTGGTGTAGGGGGTGAGAACGAATTTCTCTCGCAGAGGACGCAGAGTCTTTATCCATGAACTCTGCGTCCTCCGCGAGCGATATTCGCCTTCTCTCGCTTAGACGCTGGCAGCGACCACGGCAGGTTCATCGATCTCGACTGGCTCCGGCTGCTCGTGCAGGGTGCGGAGTGGCGAGAAGATGACCCAGACGGCGGCGAACATGAAGCCGACGATGCCGACAACCAACGTCGCCTTGATTCCGATGAGTTCACCGAGCGCGCCACCGAGCAGCGAGCCGATCGGCACAGCACCGCCGACCAGGAAGGTCGAGGTCGCGTTCACTCGGCCAAGCAGCCGGTCGGGTGTGATCGCCTGGCGCAGGCTCATCGAGTTGACATCGACAATCAGCAGCATCAGCCACTGGCTGAACTCGGCAGCCAGCACCATCGGCAAGGCGATCGACGGTACCAGCACCGCCAGCGGCACTGGCGCTCCACACAAACCGAACAGTACGCGTCCCCAGATAACCGCCGGGCCGACGCCGACGCGCCGTGCCACCGGTGCCGCCAGCAGCGAGCCGATCAGCGCACCAAGCCCGCCCAGACCGAAGACGAGGCCGACCGCACCGGAACTGAGATGCAGATCATCGACCATGTAGAGGATGTACACAGCCATAAAGATATAGCCGGCCAGCGACGTGCAGCTGGCGCTGAGCAAGAGTGCGCGCAGCGTCGCGTTGCGATAGACAAGATGAAGCCCTTCGCCGATACCGCGCACGATGGATGGATGCTCACCGTGAGCATTCGGTGCCGCTTCCGGTTTGCGAATGCGTTTCAGGAAACCGGCCGATACCAGGAAACTGAGGGC
This sequence comes from uncultured Thermomicrobiales bacterium, assembly GCA_937891245.1. Lineage (GTDB taxonomy): Bacteria > Chloroflexota > Chloroflexia > Thermomicrobiales > Thermomicrobiaceae > CALAGB01. Next base: position 10,225 of record CALAGB010000402.1, read on the forward strand.
ATCGAGCAGAATGGCATAGGCCGCACCCAGCAGACCGACCAGTAGCCCGCCAAGCGCCGGCCCGGTTACCTGGGCGAGTGAGGCGGTCGATCCCAGTTTGCCGTTGGCTTCCAGCAGGTGCTCGCGCCCGACCAGATCCGGCACGTACGACATGTACGAGACGTTGAAGAAGACGCGGAGCGTGCCATTCAGAAAGGTGACGACGTAGAGCAGATCAAAGCGCATCTCGCCGAAGACCCAGACGATCGGGATGGAAAGCAAGATGAGGAAGCGGGCGATGTCGGCGGTTACCATCAAGCGACGGCGGCGTAGCCGATCGACCCACACTCCGGCGATGAGACCGAAGAGGAGGCTCGGCGCGGTGCCGGCCGCCGTGAGCAGACCCATCTGCCCCGGTGAGGCGTGCAGCGCCACGGCCGCCAGCAACGGGAGCGCCAGCAGTGTGATTTGCGAACCAGTTTCCGAGACGGCATCAGCCGCCCAGAAATGCAGGAAGTCGGTGTGACGCCAGAGCCCGGAGAGCCCGAGCCGTGCGGCCAGGCCCGGCGGTCCGCCGTCGTTGAGATCAGTTGTCGGTGGTAAACCGTCGCGAAATCGTGCGATTACCGAGCGAAATCGAGCCAATCTGAGCATGAACGTAGAACCCCCGAACGATCGAGGAGGGGGTCACGTGAGCGCCCGCCTCCGTTGTCCTCTGCGCCATTTCTTAGGACAACGGAACTTCGAGCATCCAGACGATCAACTCTTTGTCCTGGCGATTCACTCGTTCATCACTCCAACACGCGACGTAGGCGCCGTGAAGAGCACGAGTCTACCGAAGATGTTGACGCGATGCAACGGCAGGTTATTTGAGGATGAGATTGCGTATGAGGAAGAACGCATTGGCCGGACGTTCGGCCAGACGGCGCATCAGATAGAAATACCACTCGCGGCCGAACGGCGTCGCTACCAGCACCTTGTACCCCTGCTGAACCAGTTCGAGTTGCAACTGCGGGCGGATGCCATAGAGCATCTGGAACTCGAAACGGTCGCGCTCGATACCGAGACTATGCGTGTAGTTGACGACGTAATCGATGATCTGCTCGTCGTGGGTAGCGATCGCCGTGTAGCCGTCGCTGCTCAGCATGCGTTCGGCGAGGCGCAGATAATTCCGATCGACATCCGCTTTCTGGGGATAGGCGATGTTTTGCGGCTCAAGATAGGCGCCCTTGACCAGGCGCAGGTTGGGCTTGAGCGGCAGCAGTTCGTCCAGATCGCGTTCGGTGCGATAGAGATAGGCTTGCAAGACCGTGCCGACGTTTTCATGGCCTTCGGCGAGCATCCGGCGATAGATGCGCAGCGTCGTATCAACCCGCGCCGACTCCTCCATATCGATCCGGATGAAGTTGCCGAGTCCCTGCGCGTGCTCGACGAGCCGCGTCAGGTTGCGAAAGGCGAGTTCTTCGCTGACATCGAGACCCAGGTGCGTGAGCTTCAGCGCGATGTTCGTCTGGAGCTTTTCCGCGGCGATGCGATCGAGAATCTTCTCGTATTCATCGACGACCACCATGGCGGTTGATTCGTCCCGTACGCCCTCGCCAAGGAGCGTCGTGTTGGTGACCAGGCCCTGCTCGTTCAGCTTCCGCAGTGAAAGCACCGCCTCATCGAGCGTTTCCCCCGCGACAAAGCGCGCCGCGCCCATACGCATGCCGTAGCTGCGTACAAAACGGGAGACACCAGGGTTGGTCGTGGCCGTCAGGATGACGCCGCGAAACATCTCAGTTTTCCTTCCCTATCCGCTCGGCCGGTTGCTCTGCCTTGAACGACACCAGCGTTGCATCCGGCGGCGATCCGTCCGCTTCCAGCGGACACGCGAACGCCGTCTCGCCGTTGCAGCAAGCCAAGACGACCTGGCCACACGCCGCGCACTGATAATGGGCCCGTATCCAGATCATCTCCGCCACCTGCCCACAGACCGGGCATCGTTCCGTCATCAGTCCCTCCCCATCGTTCTTCGCACGATTCTAACCCGAAATCGGTGTAGAAGAACCGAAACTCGACATGGAAATAGGCAACGAATCTCTGCACGCGCTCCGTGCTCTTCGTGTATAGTGCGCGTTAACGTCCGACAGTTTCGCGCGATGGGTTTGTGGAGCGCGTGTTAATCCTCTAATTCCGTCGGTTCCACTGTTTCTGGAACGACAGGCCACCTGAGCGGATGGCGTTGCAGCGCGTCTGCGCGGTGTCGTCGCTGCTTCGCTGCTTCATGCATAGCGGGATGCGGTGCAGGCTATGGTATGACGCCATGGACTGCTCGGACGATGGTGGTAGAGGATGTTGTCGCGTTCGTACTCGCCGGTCCGCGTCTATCTCTTCATGTCGGCGGCCTTTTCGCTCTTCTTCGCCATGTACGGCACCTACACGGCCGTCTATCGCTTCGCCGTGGCGGGGCTGAGCCCGTTCGAACTGTTGCTGGTCGGAACGGTGCTCGAAGGCTCGATTTTCCTCTTCGAGATCCCGACCGGGGTGGTGGCCGATGTTCAGAGCCGTCGCACCTCGGTCATCATCGGCTTCTTTCTAATCGGTGCCGGGTTTGTGCTGGAAGGCTCGTTCGCCACTGTCGCGGCGATTCTGGCGGCGCAGGTGCTCTGGGGGATCGGCTACACCTTCACCAGCGGCGCGCGTCAGGCCTGGCTAGCCGATGAACTGGACGACGAGGCGCTGGCCGGACGCACCTACCTGCGTGGGGCACAACTGGCACAAGCGGCCTCGATCGTCGGCATGCTGATCAGCGTGGCGCTCGCCTCGATCCGCATCAGCCTGCCGCTCGTCGTCTCGGGCATCGGCGTCGTGCTGCTCGCTGCGTTGCTCATCCCGCTGATGCGTGAAGAGCGCTTTCAGCCGGTGCCGCACCCCGAGCGATTGCCGTTCG
>CALAGB010000403.1 GCA_937891245.1 uncultured Thermomicrobiales bacterium
CCAAGGCGGGAGTGATTTATCCAGGTGGGGTCCTGATCGTCCCGCCAGTGAATCCAACAGCGGCGCAAGGAGAGACGGTCTACGTTGTCCAGCCAGGCGACTCACTGCGCAGCATCGCGGCGCGGCTGCTCGGAGATGAAATGCGTTGGCCAGAGATTTTCACCTTGAACCATGGCACAGCTAAGTTGCCAGACGGAGGGACGCTCACTGATCCGGATCTGATCTGGCCCGGGTTGACTCTGAAGATTCCGCAACTATCGGTGTCACATCAAACCAATTCCCCTACGACGTCAGTGGCGCCGCAAGACTCGCAGCCACGCGAACCGCTCAAGAACGCGACGCCTCCACCGACCAGCGGACGGGACAACCCGCGGGCTGGAGAAGGACCAATAGCAATCAATCCATCGGAAGCTCGCCCCGCCCACCACGCGACATTTCCACCAACGTCGACTCCGATTCCGACCGTTTCTCCAACCCCTGCGGTCGTCTCGGAACAATCGACCGGAGTGCAACCCAAATCGAGTGATGATTTTGATTCAGCGCTGATCTACGGTGGTGTAGGGCTGGCGGTTGCTGCACTTACCGGTGGTGCCACACTGCTGGGGAGACGGATTCGGCGGAGCCTCGATGAGCCACCTGTTCGCTTCATTCACTCAAGACATCGAGATGAAGATGGCTTTGCTGACCACGATAGCGACAGCGGTTCGGGAGGCGATGCCGATCTCGTCATCGCAGCCGCGGAATATGTGCAGCACTTCCTTGGCGAGCATGGAGCACCACAAGCTTCGGTACTGCTCATGGCGGCAAGTCGCAAGGCACTCACGGTCGTGCTCAGCGACTCATCGGACGATCAACTACGTCTTCTGAAGATCCTCGACGATTTCTCTGCGGAGATGGGTGGAACGTGTGACGTCTCGATCTCGCCGGATCATTACATCAAGGTCCGCTTGGCTAGCAAAGCGGTGAAAGAGCTCGTCAGGACTTGGACTACCGCGCCGAGTAGCCAACTCTGCCTGATTCCAATCGGTCAATTACCGAGCGGAGAAGCGCTCTACATCAATTGGCACGGGCTGGGCCATGTGCTCGTAGCTGGCCTGCCCGGAGTCGGGGTTGGCGTAGTGCTGACCTCTCTCGTGACGTCGCTGGCGGCTCGTTGCTCGCCCCGGCAACTGCGTTTGTGGACAATTGCCGAGCCCGATCTGTTGCCCGCTCAGCTACGTGGCTTGCCTCACCAAGACGCATTTGTTGATGTCACTGATGAACTCGAGGTCGAAAGAACCCTCCAGCAGTTGGGCTCCGAACTCACTCGCCGGATGAACGAGGTTGCGTCGAGTGATCGAGCGTCCGATGAGAACAGTCCGACTTGGCCAGAAATCCTGCTCGTAATTGGCGAACTTGCTGTGGTCGCTGATGTTACGGAGACGCTCGAGTTACTCAGCCTTCATGGACCGAGCTACGGAATACGATGCCTGGCCGCCAGCACCCAGGTCACTGAACTTGGCGCAGACTTCCTGAGTTACTTCGGCACTCGCCTCGCCCTTCAGCTGCTTGATGACGACGAGAGCATCAAGATTGTTGGACGACCTGACGCGGCCAATCTTGGCACAGGAGAGTTCATGCTACAGATCGAACGTCGGATCCCGATATGCGTTCGGAGTTATCGCGTCGACGCAAACGAGCTTGATGAGTTGGTTGAGTCTATGCACGATGATGACGGAAGCGCAGTATCAAGTACGCGAACCGTTGAAGGCGCCGACGAACCAGGTCCACCTCCTCCAGACCCCCATCAAGTGTCCATTCCGGTCGAACCGACGCCGTCTGTCGACAGCGATCTTCCCGAGATTTCAGAGGAGGATGAGCAAGAAAGTGATGGACCTGCAGCTGAAATCGAGCCCACGCCGGACGCCCTGATCCAGATCACGTGTTTCGGCGATTTCGTGGTGACCAGTGGCAATCGGGAGATCGTCCCGTCGGGCGAGGAAGGCGCTTCGTACAAAGCCTGGGAGGTCCTCGCGTTCCTGGCAGCACAGCCAGATGGCTCGATCGCCAAGGATCGGCTTCTCGCTGCCGTCTGGCCCGACGTTGACAGCGGACGTGCGGCTGGACGACTGCGCGTC
>CALAGB010000404.1 GCA_937891245.1 uncultured Thermomicrobiales bacterium
CAGGACGTTGGCCGAGCCGATATTGCCGCTGCCGCTTTTACGAACGTCGATCCCTCGGAAGAGGCGCGAGAAGACGATACCTGCCGGGATCGACCCCGCCAGATAGCTCCCCAGCCAGACGAAGGCGATCGTCAACGCCGAAATCATTGCGCTCCACTTCTCTTCACCACCAACGTGAGGATTGCGCGAGCATCGCTGCACCGGGATCAATCACGAACGTGGCGTGGCCGGTATTCATACTCCGCGATTAAACACGACCAGCGCGAGCGTGACGATCTCATAGCGCGAGAAACGACCCGACGTCGCGACGCAGACGTACTTCTACCCAACCAGATCCCGGATAAACCCGCGCAAACGCCCGCCCGGCCGGCGCCAAAACAGCATCGCCCGCGACCTACTGATGCCCCGGTCCAGCGCACGAATGGCGGGGGTAGGTGATAGAGAGTAGTTCCGCCTGGTGATCGCCCCACAGGGAAACCCTCGAACGTTCGTACGTAGCAGGTGAAGTTCAAACCGCCTCGAGTTTAGCAAATACCTCAATTATTATGAGGCCAGGTATCGTGTCATGCGATACTTCGACATTTGCCGAGCGAGAGGAGCAGTTCCGTATGCCGACACGAGCAGAGGAACTGAATCAGGTGGAACAGGCAATTCTCGGTGTACTCCGCGAGTCTCCTGCCCCGATGTCGCCCTATGAATTGGTTGATGCCCTCAAACGACTCGGTTGGGAAGAAGGTATTGTCCGCGCCGCCATGTGGTATCTGATCGATCGTGAAGAGATTGATCTGACGGTCGATCGGCAATTGCGAAGCGCGGCTTGATCTGCGACGCGATTGATATTCACGTGTGACCGACGTGACCGCTAATCGCGACGATCGCCGTCACCCTGGAGATAGCCCACCGGACCAACAGACCGCAAGTCAGCGCGACCGTGATCGAATCCTCTACACGCCCGCCTTTCGCCGACTCGTCGGCATCACCCAAGTTATCGGACCTGACGAACAGCCTCAGCTTCATACTCGTCTGACACATACTCTGGAAGTCGCGCAAATTAGCCGACGCTTGGCTGAGTACCTGACCAAGGACGCCGCGCCGAGCAGCGACTCGGCGGAGGGTCCAACCGCGAACAACAGCAGCGATTAGAGGCAGCCTTCGCCTCGGTGATCGGCCTCTTTCCTCTTACGTAACCGTATAGTGGAAGTTATCAGGATCAGGCGACCCTCAAGAGCTTCGCCAGCAAACTGATCCGCGGCTACGTCATGGCGACGACGCTCAAACGCTCGGCAGACAAGAAGTCGATCCAACTCAGCATCGGGCAGCAATCGATCGACGAAGTAACGATCCTCAAACAACTTACCTGGCACTATGTCATAGATCGATCGCTACTCGCGACACAGCAGTTCGGCCAGCAGATCGTGATACGCCGTTTATTTGAGATTCTGCATGAAGACACGGCCCCCGGGAAGGGTTTCAAACTCTTTCTGCAAGCGTTCCGTGAACAATTGGAACTCTGCTCCGGTGAGGACGAGCGAACCCGAATCGTTATCGACTACATCTCGTCCCTCACCGAGCATCAGGCGATCGATTCGTATCACCAACTCATCGGCACATCATTCGGTCAGTCGATTACGAGGGCTATCCCGTGATCGACCGGGGACGCTCCTCGCCAAACGTATCCGTTCCCCATGCCCCTACTGATACACCACGAAATCCGGCTGGGGGTCGAGGGCGTCGACCTGTTCGGGGGTCATGAGCGGCTCGTCTTGCTTGTAGAAGAGCTTGAAGCCGCCATGTTCGGCACCGTCGATCTTCACGAACTTGCGGTAGTTGCCGGTCTTCTGGTCTGGATTGCCGAATCCGTCCTGGTCGATGACGAGATCGACGCCGGGGACGTTCTCGATCTGGCTCTTGTTGGTGATCATCTCGTTCAGGAACTGATGGACGATCAGCACTTTGTTCGGCAGGTGATTCTCATCGACCAGTTTCTGCAGCAGGTGCTGCGCCGCGTTGATCTGCGAGACATCCAGGCTCCCGAATTGACCGCCCGGCACTTCGCCCGGGCCAACGACGAACTCCGGGTCAAGCCCGAGATGCACACGCGGATTCTTTAAGAACTTCTCGACATGCGGGAACTCGGCCTCCACCGTGCTCGAACCCATCTGGATGTCGAGCACCAGCAGCAGGTCGTATTTATCGGCGATGCCGATCCACTGCTCCACCATGTCGTCGGACATACGCGCCAGGAAGGTGCCGTCCGCCGTCTGATGATCCTGCGCGACGGCGTAGATCAGCTGAATCGTCGGCGCGACGCCCCGGAAGCCGTTGATGTCGTCGTACGCCTTCGCCTGGTCGAGCAGCTTCTGCACGACCGTATCCGGATCATATTCGCCGACAATCCCCATCTGTGGCACGTCGGGGAAGCCATAGTAGGCGATCATCTGACAATTCTGGAAGAGTGAGCTCGGGTCGGCCGGCGCAAGAACCATCGTCGGACCGGTTGGCGTCCCGGCGTTCGGCGCGGGCGGCGTCGCCGCTGTATCAGGGGTCGTGTCCGCGGTCGTACCGAGCGTCGGGCTGATCACCGGCGTTCCCGTGGTCGTCGCGTCCGGCGTCGCCGGACTGTACGCAGCCGGACGTGGCTGGTAGCAACGGGCAAGTGGTGGAGGCGGTGGTGTTGGGGTGGGGGTTGGCATCGGTGTGGCGGTCGGCCTCGGTGAAGGCAACGGCGTCGGCGTCTTTTTACCCGGTTTCGGCGGCTTGGTCGCCTCCTGGGTCGCTGTACCGGCTACCGCGACCGCCGACGACGCCGCCGTCACGGACGAGGCCGGATCAT
>CALAGB010000405.1 GCA_937891245.1 uncultured Thermomicrobiales bacterium
TCCCCCGGGCGGGCTGCGGGCTGCGTCTCGGTTATCGGCGCGACTCGATGCCCCTGGCGCGCCATCGACCGACGACCCGCTCGGGGTACTGCAATCCGTCCCCGGGCGAACGTCCGGCGACGACCCGTTTGAGGGGTACGCGCTCCGTTCTCCCCTCGGGGCTCCCACGACGCGAACGGTCCGGTTCACAGCGAACGTTCCCGACACGTCTGCCGAACGGCACCCTGTTCCCGATCACTACAATCGTTCGCGTCGAGGTGAGCGACGCTCACCCCGTTGCCGCGCAACTCTCGATATGCCAGACTCGGTGGAACCTGGGGGCGCGGGCGATACATGAGGGAGCGGCCAATGACTGAGCGGGCGGATGTGGTGATCATCGGCGGCGGCATCATGGGGACGAGCCTGGCGTTCGGGCTGACCCAGCTCGGCGTACGCGATGTCATAATCGTCGAGCGCGGTACCCTGGCGGCCGGCGCCAGCGGTCGGACCGGTGCGCTGCTGCGCCAGCATTACACCAACGTACCCGAGGCAACGCTGGCTCATCTCAGCCTGCAAACCTATGCCAATTGGTCCGATGCCGTCGGCGGCGACTGCGGCTTCGTGCGCACCGGCGCGATCGTCACCGTGACGACTAGCGGTGACGACGCAGTCAACATCGAGCGGATGCGCCGCAATATCGCCATGCAGAACGAGATCGGCATCGCCTCCGAGGTCGTGACGGCCGCGCGCTATCGCGAGTTACAGCCGTTCGGCGAGATGAACGATGTCGAGGTGGCGGCCTACGAACGCGATTCCGGCTATGTCGACGCCGTCGCCGCCACGCGCGGGATGGGCGAGGCGGCCGTCCGGGGCGGTGCACGCATCGCCGAAGGGCTGAACGTCACGAGCATTATGACGGTCGGCGAGCACGTTACCGGTGTCGAAACGACCTCCGGTCCAATTCTGGCCGACACCGTCGTCTGCGCCGCCGGAGCCTGGACGCTGCCGCTGCTCAAGCAAATCGGCCTCGACCTGCCGATCGAGGCGCAGCGCGTGCAGGTCGCGATTCTCAACCGGCCGATCGATCTGCCGGAGAGCGGCACGATGACCTACGTCGATACAGCAGCCGGCTTCTTCTGCCGCAATTACGGTCCCAATCGGACGCTGGCCGGCGTCGGCGGCGGGGAATTTCACGACATCGTCGATCCCTTCACCTACGACCAGCGCATGGACCCCAGCTTTGACGACGCCGTGCGGTCCAGCCTGGCACGCCGCATCCCGGCGATGGCCCGCGCCACCACGCTCTTCGGCTACGCTTGCCTCTACGACATGACGCCCGACCTCCATCCGATTCTCGGCAGTGCCGATGGGCCGGACGGCTTGCAGCTGATGCTCGGTTTCTGCGGCGCCGGCTTCAAGAAAGGTCCGGCCATCGGCCGGTGTATGGCCGAACTCATCGTCAACGGCCAGGCGACGACCGTGGATCTCACACCTTTCCGCCTCAGCCGCTACCTCGACGGGAGCTGGCAACAACCGTGGAGCGAAAACGAATATCATCTCTCATCTGATTTCGGACACGGGTTCTGACGAATTTCTCTCGCAGCGGAGCAGACAGCGCAGTCCGGCGAAGAGCCGGTCCGTCAGTCCGAACCACCATCGCTCCAAGATGGCGATTATCGTCCGTATTCTAGACTGTCAATCTTATTGACAACGTTCTGTGGGCCATGTATTCTGCTGACAAGGTCGACCTGGCATCCACCGGCATGGCAACGGACGTGAAGGGTACGACGGACAATGGCCTCTGAATTCAGCCTCGACGACATCGTCATTCCGGCGCTGCTGCGCTCGGCGCGCGGTAGCTATGGACAGGCGATTCGGCGACGGCTCTTCGGCGCCGGCTTTGACGACATGCCGCACAACGGGCCGTTTGTGCTCGGCGGTATGGCCAACCACGGCATGACACCCGAAAACCTCATTCGTGCATTAGGGATCTCGAAACAGGCTGCCAGCCAGCTGATCGACGTGCTCGTCGTGCGCGGCTACCTTAATCGCTCGGTCAATCCGGACGATCGCCGCCGCATGATGCTTGAGCTGACCGAGCGTGGTCGGGCCGCCGCCGCGGCTGTTCAGGACGGCATCCGGTGGGTGGATGGTGAACTCACCAAGGTGCTTACCCCGGAGGAGATCCATACGCTGCGCAAGGGATTGGCCGCGCTCAGCGACATCCGCCAGCAGGAGAAAGCATGAGCCCCGCTCAGGCAAGCCACTCGCCGTTAAGCATGATTGGTCCGGCTTCCGCTTCGGCCGGGTTGCGCCAGGCGAGAATGAGCTGCGGGCGCAGCTGGAAGAAGACGTAGCCGGGCGAGCGGCGGGCATCGAAGCCGGCGGCGCGCGCATGAGCCTCGGCCAGTGCGTCGTCGGCATCGGACGCGAACTCGACCACCGGCCCCTCGATGATCACCACATCGCGCGTCGGGCCAAGGCCGAGGCGCGCCCAGCCGGCGCGTCGCAGGTTACGCGCGGTGCGCGTCGTGGCGGGCGTCGCCATCGTCAACGTCGCGCCGTCCCAATAATAGGAGAGGGGAAGCAGGTAGGCATCACCGTTTGCGGTGGCAGAGGCAACCCAGAGATCGACCTCGCTTTCGAGCTTCGCGCGTGTATCCATGATCCGCTCAGTCACAGATCGAACGCTCATTCGTCACCTTTCATAGAGGTTCTCGGATCACTCCGGAAACCGCTCGGGATAGCGCGCGAAGGTATAAATCATCTCGGCATCGATGCGAATAAAGGCTCCTTCACCCCAGTCGCGTACCGTCTCGCCCTGACCGCTCCGCTGAATCTCGATCAGCGCCTCGAACTCCGCCGCGTCTTCGTCGAGCACGACCGCCTGTCCATGCACGATGACCGCGTAATCGATCGCGTCATATAACGTCAGGCTGATCGCCGGCTGGCGACGAAGATGACGCACACGTGCTGCCTGCATCGTCGTCGGGATATAGAAGTCGCCGCGATAGAGGAAGGCGCCGATCGGCGCGACGCGCGGCTCACCCTTCGAGGTCACTGTCGCCAGGGCAACCGGCTTCACGCCCTGCACAGCGTGAGTCAGCTGGCGGGCATTCAGCGAATGCTCCGGCATCTGGAACGAACTGCGCAGGAACGGCCCGGCCCGCTCGATACTCGCACTCAGTTGCACATCAAGGCGTTCAAGATCCTCGGCTGTCTCGTACACGCCACCTCCATGGATTCGACCCCACGCTCTTCCCCACAAGCGTAGCGACGAACTGCGATGATGGCATCCGAAAAATGACGCAAATTCACTCACACGACGCATTGATTCGACATAAACACACTGGCGCACGCATTGGTCGCTGACCACACCCGAACCCCACGCCATGGTCGTTCGTTCTAGCAGGGGTGGTCCGGTACCTCGATTGCCGGGCTGCTCGACACGTCGCGCGCAACGAATTCGAACCAGGTGAACCAATCAGGGTGGATAGGGAGGTCGCCGCGCATGCCGAGGTCCGCTCCCCGGATGACGCGTCTTACGGTTCTCAGCCTCATTCTCATCGCACTCACGCTTCTTCCAACCGCACCGGCCGCGCTCGCGGATTCGCTTCAGCCGAGCGGGCTGGTCGCCTATCTCGATCGTAGCAACAATCTCTGGGTGAGCCAGGATACCGGGGCCAATGCCCGGCAGATCACGACCAGCGGCGGCTTCGACACCATCTCCTGGTCGGCCGACGGCACGCGCATCGCCACCGTCGGGCCGTACAACGGCGGAGTGGGTGTGTACATCACCAGCCCCGATCCCGCGTTCGGCCTGCGCGGGTTAACGACCGGCGATGACCCGCTCTGGGCACCCGACAGCACGAAAGTGGCGCTGATTGACAACGGCTCGATCAAGGTCTTCGATCGCGAGGGAACCTACATCCGCGAGGCGGCGCTCGGCGCCGGTGTTATCAGTTGGTCGGGCAACGACCACCTGATCGGCTACACGCAGGTCGTCAGCAATCCGTATGGCACGACCTGTCCGATCCAGCAACTCGGCACCTTCGACGCCGTTTCCGGCGAGACGAAAGCGGTCGCGCAGTCGATCGGCAAATTCGCCTGGGCGGGCGATGGCCATCTCCTCGTCTACGTTTCGGCGACCGACGGCACGATCAAGAGCTACGACACGAATAGCGGGGCGACGCGGCAGCTTTCGGCGCGCCACGCTAACCCGTGCGCCGGACCGTTCCAGACGACCGTCGATGGCAATCGGCTCTTCTTCCTCGATTATGGAACCGGTGGTCACGATCTCGTAGCGCTTGACGTCAACAGCGCCAAGGAGCAGGTGATTGAGGATGTGCCGATCTCGTATCCTGCCTCGGCCATCCCGGAATCGTATTTCAGTGTCGATAGCAACGGCCGCTACGTCTATGTCGTCAAGTCGTTCCCGACGACCGTGACACG
>CALAGB010000406.1 GCA_937891245.1 uncultured Thermomicrobiales bacterium
TCGCGCTTGCCTGTGAAGAGCTTGAAGCAGTCGATACCTTCCTGCGCGTGGTCATGAGCGTGCATGTTGGACTTAACTCATTGACGCTGCACCAATGGGCCACCGAGGAGCAGAAGAAGCGTTGGCTCGTGCCACAGGCCAAAGGCGAAAAGTTGGCGACGTTTGGCCTGACCGAGCCGGGTGCCGGTTCCGACGCCGGAAATATTCAGAGCCGCGCCGTCCTGCAGGGCGATCATTACGTCCTGAACGGCGAGAAAATGTGGATTTCGCTCGCCAATACCGCCGATCACTTCCTCGTGTTTGCGACGGTTGATCCTTCCAAAAAGCATCATGGGCTGATCGCGCTCGTGCTCGAGCGCGGCATGGAGGGGCTCACCACCGGCTCACTGCACGGCAAGCTCGGTGTGCGCGCCGGCGACACGGGTTGGCTCAATTTCAACAACGTCAAGGTGCCGGTTGAAAACCGGATCGGCGAAGAAGGCGAAGGCTTCAAGATCGCCATGAGCGCGATCGATCAGGGACGCTTCACCGTCGGGGCCGGCGCGGTCGGTTTGATCCGTGCATCGCTCGATGCCAGCCTCAAGTACTGCCACGAGCGTGAAGCATTCGGGGAAGAGATCGGTAAGTTCCAGCTGGTGCAGCAGATGATCGCCAAGATGGTCGCGGGTTACGAATCGTCACGCTTGCTGATCTTGCAAGCCGCTGCCCTGAAGAACCAGGGGATTCGGAATACGCGCGAAACGTCCCTGGCGAAGTGGGTAGCCTGCGATCATGCCTTCAACGCCGCCAACGACTCCATCGAGATTCACGGCGCGTACGGCTATTCGAGCGAATATCCGGTCGAGCGCTATATGCGGAATTCGCGCGGTGCGGTCATTTACGAAGGCACGCGCGAAGTGCATCAGCTCGTGCAGGCCGGCTACGCACTTGGCTACCGGGTTGATCGCCCGCTGCGGTGCCCGCAGCCGCCGGCACAGGCGTGGGAAAAAGAAGCTGCCGGAGCGTAACCACGACGTGTCGGACGCGGCCGTGGGCGATGGGTTCGCGGCACGCGATCGCTGGCATGTCCATCAACGACAGGATGCACGTTGGCGCAGATTATTCCGTTTGGCGATAAGCGACCGAAAATTGCGGACGATGCGTTTATCGCGCCGAACGCGGTGCTGATCGGTGATGTCGAGATTGGCCGGGGCGCCAGCGTCTGGTTCGGCGTGGTGCTTCGTGGTGATGTCGGACCGATCCGCATCGGTGCGCGTACGAATATCCAGGATAACACCGTGATCCACCTCGATGCCGATGCACCGATCACGCTCGGCGAGGATGTCACTATCGGGCATGGCGCGATCGTTCATGGGTGCGTTGTGGAAGATGGAGCGCAGGTCGGCATGGGTGCCATCGTGCTCTCGGGCGCACGTATCGGTGCCGGCAGCATGATTGCCGCTGGCGCGGTAGTGCCTGAACGGATGGTCGTGCCGCCGGGCAGCGTCGTCATGGGCGTGCCGGGCAAGGTGCGGCGCGACGTGACGCCGGATGAGCGCGAAGCGCTCTTCGGACGCGCGGCTGGCTATTCCGCGCGTGGTGCGAGGTATCGACGAATACTGGCAGAACAGGAGGAAGCGCATGCCGATTGATGTCGCGCTCGACGGTCATGTCGCCACCATTACGCTTAATCGCCCCGATGTCCTCAACGCCTTCAACACTGAACACCTCGAAACGCTTCACAACGCCATCATGACACTCGCTGAAGAGCCTGAGGTACGCGCGGTCATTCTGACCGGCGCGGGCGAGCGAGCGTTCGCGGCCGGCGCGGATATCGCCGAGATGCGTGATAAACGGCCGAGTCAGGCGCTGGAATTCGCGCGGCTGGGCCAGTCAGTCTGCTTGGCGATTGAAGCGGCGCCGCAGCCATATATCGCGGCGGTCAACGGCTACGCACTTGGTGGCGGCTGCGAGGTGTCGCTTGCTTGTGATATCCGCATCGCCTCGGAGAACGCCGCGCTTGGCCAGCCGGAGGTGACGCTCGGTATCCCGCCGGGCTGGGGCGGCACGCAACGTCTGACACGCCTCGTCGGACCGGGAATTGCGCGCGAACTGATCTACACCGGACGGCGGGTTAAGGCGGACGAAGCGCTCCGTTTCGGGCTCGTGAACGCGGTCTACCCGCTGAGCGACCTGATGGACAAAGCGCGCGAACTCGCGAATAGCATTGCCGCCAACGCGCCGCTGGCCGTACGCGCCAGCAAGGACGCGATCGCGCGGGCGCTCGACGTCGAATTGGATACCGGTCTGTCATATGAGGCTGGTGTCTTCGCGCTGTCGTTCGATACGGCCGATCAGAAAGAGGGGATGAGCGCCTTCCTCGAACGCCGGAAAGCGGATTTCACTGGAAGCTAGGCGCAACCCAAACCGTATATGGCTGGAGGAGCAGGTTGAACATCGCGGTACTCGTCAAGCAGGTGCCGGATCCGAACGCGGTAAAACTCGATCCCCGCTCCGGCGATATTCTGCCGGGGACGGCACAGGTGCCGAACGAATACGATCTCGTGGCGGCCGAAGCGGCTGTGCGGCTGGCTGAGACATTCGACGGCGTGCAGATCGTCGCGGTAACGGCCGGCAACGCGCGCGAAACGTTGAATCGCTGCCTGGCGATGGGCGTCGATCGTGCGGTCGCGCTCTCGAGTTCCGTGTCGTCGCTCGACAGTCTCGCGACCGCGCGTGTGCTGGCATCATGGCTCAAGACCGACACGTTCGATCTGATCCTGACCGGCCAGGAAGCGAGCGACGGCGGTACCGGCAATGTGGCTCCGCAGCTGGCGGCGCTGCTCGACCTGCCGATCGTCAGCAACGTCATCGGCCTCGAATATCAGAACGACAACCTGACGCTCAAGCGCGAGATCGAGGACGGGCATCAGGTCGTTACCGTGCAGACGCCGGCCGTCCTCTCGGTTCTGACCGCGCTCAACGAGGCTCGCCATCCGACGTTGAAGGGAATCATGGCCTCACGCCGCAAGCCGACCGATGCCGTGAATGCCGATCTTTCGACGGACGAGCTGGCACCGGTCGTTTCGTGGGGTTCGCTCTTCGCCGACGAGCAGGTTGCGGCGGGCGTCATCGTCCGTGACGAACCACCGGAAGAGATGGTCGACAAATTGATGGCCTTCCTGGCCGAGCGGAAGCTGATCGAGCCGGCCTGACCGCGACTGAGGGAGAACGAAACGACGTGGCACAGAATGTATTGCTTTTCGGTGAAACGGTAGCGGATGGGACCTTACGGCCGTCCAGCGCCGAACTTTTCGGTCTTGGCAAGGATCTGGCCGGTAAGCTCGGCGGCGTACTCGCTGTCGCCATCTTCGGCGGCGCCGTTGCTCCGGCCCAGGCGCAGGCGGCCGCGCTCGGCGCGGATCGCATTTTGTCGGCGACGTCCGAGCACTTGAGCGAAATCATGGTCGATGCGTATACGATCGCGCTGGAAACCGCGATTGAAGAGGCTGACGCTGGTATCGTGCTCCTGTCGGGTACAACAGCCGGACGCGACCTGGCGGCGTTCGAATCAGGCAAGCGCGGCGCGGCACACCTGGTCGACGCGGTGAACGTCGAGATCGAGGGTGATGAAGTCATCGTGCGCCGCCCGGTCTACCAGGCGAAGCTTTTGACCGAAGCGCGCGCCAAGCTCGACAAAACAGTTTTCGTCACCGTTCGCTCCGGCTCCTATGCCGCGCCCGAGGCGGAAGAGGGTCGCATGGTCGACGTCGAGACGCTGGACGTCGCGATCGACCCGGCGACGCTGCGCGTCAATGTCGTCGAACTGCTCGAATCGAAGGCAGGTTCGGCCAATCTGGAAGCGGCGGACATCGTGGTGATCGGTGGGCGCGGACTCGGGGAAGCGGGCAATTTCCCGCTGGCCGAGCAGCTGGCCGACGCCTTCGGTGGTGCCGTCGGCGCGACACGCGCGGTAACCGACCTCGGCTGGCGCCCGCATTATGATCAGGTCGGGCAGACCGGCCGTGTCATCGCGCCGAAGCTGTACGTCGGCGTGGGAGTATCCGGCGCGGTGCAGCACACGGTCGGAATGCGCGGCTCGGAGAACGTCGTCGCGATCAATCGCGACCCCGACGCGCCGATTTTCAAGCTGGCGGATTTCGGTATCGTCGGCGATCTCTTCGAGATCGTACCGCTGCTGATCGAACGATTGAATGCGGCCCGCGGCAACTGACGGCGTTCGCATTCATCGCGTGGGGGAGTGATGCAGGAAGAGCGAGTCGATGCCATCGTAGTCGGCGCCGGCCCGGCAGGGATCGCGGCAGCGTTGACGCTGGCCCGCGCCGGGCTCGAGACGGTCGTCATTGAGCGTGGCGCCTATCCGGGCGCCAAAAACGTGATGGGCGGCATCCTCTACCGGCAGCCGACCGAACAACTCGTTCCCGAATTCACC
>CALAGB010000407.1 GCA_937891245.1 uncultured Thermomicrobiales bacterium
GATTGGCTGGAACACGGCCGTCCACAGCTTCTTGCAGCGCCACGGGGTCTAGCGCGGCACAATGCAAAAGGAACGACGACGATGAAAACTGTTGAAGAGCTTGTCGATGTCACGAACACCGGCTTCCCTGCCTGGTCGCCGGATGGGACGACGCTTGCCTACCTGTTCGATCAGCCGGGCAGCGGCTGGCGTCTCTGGCGCTGCGATCTCGCGAGCGGCGAACGCACCGCGCTCAGCGACGGTGCCGTGGCCGGAGCGCGACCGGCCTGGTCGCCGGACGGCACGTCGCTCGCCGTCGTGCGCGGCAACAGCGACGGCGGCTCGGACATCTGGCTCATCGCCGCCGATGGCTCAGGCAAAGAAGAGCGCCTGGTCGGCAGCGCCTGGGAGACGCGCTCGCCCTCATTCTCGCCGGACGGCTCCCAAGTCGCCTATCTCAGCGGGGAAACCGGCAGCCTCGATATCTGGGTGGTGCCGGTCACAGGTGGCGAGCCGCGCCGTCTGAGCGAACGCACCAATCCGCTCGACGAGGTGCGCTGGGTGCCGCAGTGGTCGCCGGACGGCCAGTGGATTGCCTACGTCTCCTCGCGCTCGGGCGAACGCAACAACGACGACGTCTGGGTCGTCTCACCCGACGGCAAGCAGCATCGCCAGCTCAGTACCGGGTTGATGGTCAACACCAACCCAATCTGGTCGCCGGACGGCCGGCATCTCGCCGTCGTCGCGAACACCGTCATGGAGCACTGGTTCGGCGATGATGCCGATATCTGGCGCATCCCCTTCGCCCCAGGTCCGATGGAGAAACTGACGCCCAACGGCGGCCACTCCTGGCGGCTCGAAGGGACCGGGCTGAGCTGGTCGCCGGACGGCAGTACGCTCTACAGTCTCTCGCTGCGCAACGGCGACAAGAACATCACCGCCGTACCGGCCGAACGCGGCGTGCGGACCGCCGTCACCAATCAGGTCGGCACGATCTCCGACTTTGCCGTCTCGCCCGACGGCACGATGCTCGCCTACATCCACGCCACGCAGACCAGCCCGGTTGATCTCTTCGTGATGCCGCTCACCGGCGGCCGCCCGCGTCGCCTGACCGACTGCTACACGACGGTGACCGGCACACTGGCGGCGCCGGAGCGTATCGCCTATCGCTCCTTCGACGGCCTCTACTGCGACGCCTATCTCTACCTGCCGCCCGACTTTGACGAAACGAAGCAGTATCCCGGTCTGGTCCAGGTGCACGGCGGCGGCACCAATGCCTACGGTAACGGCTGGCATCCGGCCGAGCAGTGGTTCAGCCAGCATGGTTACGTGGTGATGGCGATCGAATATCGCGGTTCGAGCGGCTACGGCCAGGAGTTCGCGGCGCTCTCCTATGGCGATTGGGGCGGCGGCCAAACGCGTGATACCGTCGCGGCCGGTGAATGGCTGCAGGCGCAACCGTACATCTCGAAGATCGGCATCTACGGCGGCAGCTACGGCGGCTACATGACGCTGCACGGCATCGTCGCCGCGCCCGATCTCTTCCAGGCAGCGGTCGATATGTACGGCAACACCAATAAGGTCACGGCGCATCAGTATTGCGACCGCGTCGGCCGCGTCTTCGTGGCGCGGGATTACTGGGGACGCTATCCCGAAGAGATGCATGAACTGATGGATCGCGGCTCGACGTACCACAGCCTGCACAAGATCAAGACCCCGCTCCTCATCATGCACGGTTCCGAAGACAAGCGCGTACCAACCGAGGAGTCGGAGCAGGTGGCGGCAACCATGGCAGCCCAGAATCTGCCGCACGAATTCATCATCTATCCCGGCGAGGGCCACGGCTTCCGCCGGCGCGACCACCGCATCGACTGCTACACCCGGATGCTCGCCTGGTTCGGCACGTACCTGGGCGGCTAGGCGAATGCTTCCTGTAGGGGCGCGATGAATCGCGCCCTGGTCGGGTGGCGACCGCGTTGCCATTCGTGATCGATGTGCCGTGACCACGAGGGCGCGATTCATCGCGCCCCTACGACCGGGCAAACAAATATTGATGAATAGTGTGAGAGGCGAAACCGGGTGATTAAGGAGTAATGCATGCCATACGTCGACGCCGGCGGTATTAAGCTCTACTACGAGAGCGCCGGAGAGGGAACGCCGCTCATCCTCCAGGGTCATCACCACCTTGGCTGGATGGTCTTCCAGCTGCCGTACTTCTCCCAGTTCTACCGGGTCATCACCTTCGATCGGCGGGGCACCGGCCGTTCGGATGATCCACCAGGTCCCTGGACGATCGCCGATTTCGCGAAAGATCTACGCAACCTGATGGATGCGCTGGAGATCGACACGGCGATCGTCGGCGGAAACTCGCTCGGTGGGGCGATCTCATCCCAGTTTGGGCTCGACTATCCCGATCGAGCGCTGGCGCTGATCGTCGGCCACACCACGCCCTACCGGCGCGAGTTGAGCCGCGATTGGATGTTGCAGCAGATCGAGACGGCCAAACGTGGCGAGCGCGTCATTGTGCGCCAGCCGCGCAGCTTCGACTGGGAAGAAGAGGGACCGCCGACTGCCGCGCCCGGCTTCGCCGAAACCGAGATCGGTCGCTATATGGCGACGCTGCGCGGCGGCCTGGGCAGCCAGCAGGCGACGATCAACATGATTCAGTCGATGGTTGACTTCGATCAGCGCCCACGCTACCCCGAGATGCAAGCGCTCGACGTACCCGTGCTCGTCATCGTCGGCGGCAACGAGCCGCAGAAAACGATCGAACTCTCGTACGAGTGGCATCTCCAGTTCAAAATATCCGAGTTCAAGATCCTGCCGAACACCTACCACAGCGCGGCCGCCGGCAACCCGATCGACTGGAACAGCGCCGTTCATGGTTTCCTCAACAGGCATGGGTTGTAGGAGAGCGGCGGCCCTTACCCCCCCTCTCCCAGAATTGGAAGAGGGGTCGGGGGTGAGGGCCGTCCGCCGCTCGTTACTCTCGCTTCAACGTTCCGCTATAGATCGCGTTGAAGAAGAGGCGGTAGGTGCCGCGCATCTGCGCGCGGAATTGCGGGCGGAAGCCGAAGAGGATGGCATGGCCATCGCCGACCTGTGCATCGACCAGCGCCGAGCGCCCCTTCAGATGCTGCGCGCCGAGCACCCAGCCGGAAAGGAGCGGATCGGTGTGCGGATAACGCGCCACGGTCGTGGCACCGTTCAGCACATCGAATGCCGGGCTGTTGACGAAGAGCGCGGCAACCTCGCGTTCCATCCCCCAACCGAGCGGGTGGCGCGTATCGACCAGCAGTTGCAGCAGCGAACCGGGGCTATAGAAGGCATCGGAGGGCAGATTTTCGATGCCATTCACGACCGGCACGTAAAGATGCCGGATAACGACATCGGTCGCTGAATCCAGCGCGATGAGCGTGCCGCCACTCTGCACGAAGCGGCGTAAGTTCGCGACGCCCTGCGCACCGATGCCACCGGCGTATTCGGACGGATAGGTCTTCGGGTCGTTCCCCTCCAGAATGTCGCGCGGCGAAAGCTGCGGCAGGATGATGACATCGAAGCGATTACGCAAGCCACCCTGGCGAATATCGCGATTACGCAACGTCTCAAACGGGAAGTCATAGCGTTCCAGAATGAAGCGCGTCCAGCCCTCGTCGATGTCGTTCGGCCGCCAACTGCGATAGAGCCCGACGCGGGGCTGTCCCAGCGCACGTAACCCGGCGTTCGGTCGCCTGGCGACACCTTCGAACTCCACATGCGTCTCGCCCGCGACCCGCGCGAGCCGATCAGCCGAGACACCTTCAACCACGTACGTCCCGGCCACCCATTCACGCTCATCGGAGTGGAAACCATCGGCCGCGCGCCATACCTTCGCCCCGGCCGTAAGGAGCTGATTGACGGCGTGCACCGACGAGTTCGTTTCGCAGCTGAGCAGGAAGGTCGAGTGTTGCTTGCCGCGCACGGTCCCTTCCGGCAGCGTGGCACGGTCGATCGGCTCAAGATCGGCTTCGAATTCGTGCTCCACCTGCACCGTGTCGACGCCCATGTAGAGCGGCAATGAATGCGCCGTGATGTCGTACGGTGGCTTCGGTGGTCCGCCGGGATAGAGCCGCAGGTCGGGGTAGTGCTGCACTTCGAGGAGCGTCTTGGCATAGGCGCTGAACGGCTGCGTCATGCGGATGACATGCGTCCCGGCCGGATATTCGATACCGGCGGCGATGAATGGAGCACGCGCCCGTTCGACCTCAACCAGGCCGTCTTGCAGCACCTGGAGCATCTCGATCGTTGTCACCGGATCGCGCTGCTCGGCCGGGATGACGAAGGCGTAGGGCGCATCACGCTCGACAGCGCGCTTCTGCACCTGCCAGAAATTACGCACCCAGCGCCGCCGGTACGAGGCAGCGTTATAGAGGCAGGCGCGCACCGAGATCAGGTTGTATTCGACGATGTCACGCAGCGTCCATTCGCCACCGCTCCACGGGTTCGGGTGATTCCATTGTGACGTACGCGGATTGAACCCGCGTGCCTCGCGCAGATCAATGCCGCTCAGGTGAATCGGCGTCGCGATCTTGCAGCTGGCTGCCTCGGAGAGGAGCCGGACGCCGCCGTGATAATGCTGATAGGCGCGTGAGGGCGAATAGGCATCGAAGATGATGTTCGTCGCGACGCCCGCCTTGCCGGCCGAGGTGAGCGCGGTCGCCATCGCCATGCCGACCTGGGAAATCTCGGCCACCAGCGCGGGGTCGATATTCGGATCGTACGGGTCGATGAAGGGCGGCAGGACGTAGCGAGGGCCGTCCGGATTCATCTGATGCTGATCGAAGACGATATGCGGGTGCCAGGGATTCTGCACCTTCTGAATGGCGAGCTGATTCTCGACCTGCGTGAGCATAAACCAGTCGCGGTTGTTATCGTGACCGGTATATTTCTGGTAGATCTGCGGCGGCTGCGAGCCTTCGGCGCGCGTACCGAGCGTCTGCTCGTACCAGCCAGCCACCAGCTCCATGCCGTCCGGATTGAGCGACGGCACGAGCAGCAGAATGACGTTATCGAGAATCAGCCGTGTCGCCTCATCGTCGCTCGTCGCCAGACCATAGACCAGCTCCGGTGTCGCCTGCACCGCGCCGACCTCGGTTGCATGCACGCTGCAACTGACCATAACGATCGCCCGGCCGATCTCAACCAGGCGCTCGGCCTCTTCGTCGGAGAGCTGACGCGGATCGGCGAGCCGCTTTTGGATCTGCCGGAACTCTTCGAGGCGCGCCAGATTCTCGGCCGACGAGATCGTCAGCAGCACGAACGGCTGACCCTCAGTCGCCGGCCCCAAGTCCTCATAGCGCACGCGATCAGTCGCGGCGGCGATCTCCTGAAAATAGGTCAGCATATCGGGCCAGCGCACCAGCTTGCGATCGTCACCCATCGGAAAACCGAACCGCTCCTCGGGCGTCGCCAGCTTCACCGCACGTTCAGCCATACCCATCCCTCTCGTGATGCACACCTGCCAAACAGCACGCGCCCTGCCATTTGAGAGGCGGATGCAGGAGCGAATCAGTGGCCCAGCGCTTTCGGCAAGGTAGCACAGTGGCGAGGGTTTGGGAAACGGGGTCGGTTACACGAACGTCGGTGGCGATCGATGAACATCGGCGCCGCCCGACCGCCGCCCGGGGATAAATGCCCGGGCTCGTCAGACGAAGTCCACTAAAGGGACTAGGATATTATGCGTATGTTCACGATGAACGCAATCGATCTCAAGGACCAAGCTCAACGAACGTCCAGGCAAACTCAGCACCTTTAGTGTGCTTCGTCTTCTGAGCCCGGGCATTTATCCCCGGGCGGGCGTCGATCGTCGACCAAGTCCATCGGCACGCCACAATCGTTCCCTCGGGCGATGGTCGGGCGAGGGCAACATTGGGGAACATGACTCCGTTCGCCGAACGACGGTCGCCGGAACGTACCGTACCCGATCGCCTCATACGTTCCCGTACGATGTCCCCCGTTACACCTCAGCCACCCACCGCCCACAAAAACCGGCGCACGATGGCGTTGTATTCGTCCGGCTTTTGCTGGTTGCTCAGGTGGCCGGCACCGGGGATGACCTCGAGCCGCGCACCGGGGATGCCGTCGGCGAGCTGGCGCGAATGCTCCATTGCTACGACGCGATCGTGCTCTCCGGCGATGACGAGCGTCGGGACGCTGATCGCCGGCAAGAGATCGAGAAAGTCTGTGTAATGTAGAGCGAGGGCTGCCTGGCGGTAGCCGTTCGGGTGAATCGCCGCCAGCATCGTCTCGATCTCCTGTTTGACCGACTCCGGTGCGTCGTCCGGCACGAGCATCGGCAGGCGCGCGGTCGCCATCTCGGCCGGACTCTTCGTCGCCACGGCATCGAGGCGCCCTTGCAGGATGGCGTTGCGCTCCGCTTCCGGGCGAACGACGCTCCCAGCAAACGTGTCGGAGAGGATCAAGGAGCGTACCCGCTCGGGATAGTGGTGATAGAACTCCTGCGCCAGCAGCCCACCCCACGATTGACCAAGGAAATGAACCGGCTCCGGCGACAAATGATCGATCAGTGCAGCAAGCCGCTCGGCGTAGTCGGCCATACGCCAGTCGCCGTCGGGATCGTCCGAGTCACCATAGCCGGGCGTATCCCAGGCGACCACAGTAAATTCATCCGCCAGTCCTTCCAGCTGCGCCCGCCACTGAGCAGCTGCCCCACCGATGCCATGCAGCATCAGCAACACCGGCCCACTCCCGGCCCGGCGATAGGCAATGTCGAGTCCAACAACCTGTACACGGAACGTCTGCGCCATGCTCCATCCTCCTCGCCGCAACCACGAAAGCAGCGATCACACACCCAGTATCTTGCCAAAACGAGTATGATGCCACTTACCAAAATGGCAACGCACCAGGTGCCAGGTAAGGAGACCCGTGATGGTCGGCCACCAGTCACCGGCCACGCAAGACCTTCATCCCGGGAAACTGCCACTGGAACGGGATCCGCTCGTGGGGCGTGAGCAAGAGGTCTCCGCGCTACGGCAACTGCTTCAACGGGTGGACGTGGGCCTGGTCACGTTGACCGGCGCCGGTGGAACTGGAAAGACACGCCTGGCACTACACGTCGCCGCCAGCCTGGTCGAGGATTTCCCGGACGGCGTTCACCTCATCTCATTGGGCCCGATCAGCAACCCGGATGTGGTCGTATCAACGGTGGCCGGTGTCCTCGGCGTTAAAGAGTCCGGAGATCAGCCGCTCCTTGTCAACCTGCGGGCGTATCTGCGTGACAAGCAACTTCTGCTTCTCCTGGACAACGTCGAGCACCTGTTGAAGGCGACGCCACTGGTAGCCGATCTGCTGGCGAGCTGCTCCAGCCTCACCGTGCTGGCCACCAGCCGGGAGGTGTTGCATATCTCCGGCGAGCACGAATTTCCGGTAGCACCGCTGGCACTACCGGCGCTCCGTGATCTTCCAGATCTGGACACATTGTCGCAAACCGCGGCGATCGCGCTCTTCGTGCAACGCGCTCAGGCGGTTCGACCCAACTTCACCCTGACGACGGAGAACGCGAGCGTCATCGCGGAAATCTGCATACGACTCGATGGGCTGCCGCTCGCACTCGAATTGGCCGCGGCACGCCTGCGCGTTCTCACTCCTCCAGCATTGCTTGCTCGCCTGAGCAACCGGCTGCAAATCTTGACCGGTGGACCGCGAAACCTTCCGGCACGCCACCAAACATTGCGCGATACGCTCGACTGGAGCCACGAACTGCTGACAACCGAGGAAAAACAGCTGTTCCGACGGCTGGCTCCCTTCGCCAGTGGTTTTACGCTCGCCGCAGCGGAATCCGTCGCCAGTGAGCAACGCGATGCCAGGCGCACGTCACCATCATCGACCAGTGTTGACATCCTCGACGGAATCGCTTCGCTGGTGGACAAGAGCCTGCTGCAACCTGTCGCGAGTGTCGACGACGAGCCGCGCTTCGCCATGTTGGAGACGATTCGCGAATACGCCGTTGAACAACTCGAGGCGAGTGGAGAGGCCGACACCATCCGGCGACATCATGCCCGGTATTATCTTGAGCTGGTCGAAATGGCGGAGCCCGCCTTCTTTGGTGGAAAGTGGACGGTCGGGCTGCCACGGCTGGAAGAGGAGCACGAAAATCTGCGCGCGGCGCTGCAGGAAGCCTTCGCCGGCAACGAGCCGGAATTGGGGCTCCGCTTGGCCGGTGCGCTCGCCTGGTTCTGGTATGACCACGGCCACCTGAGCGAGGGACGTCACTGGCTCGATACCGCATTGTCCAAAGCGGAATCGGCGTCGCCCGCGGCAAAGGCCAAAGCGTTGATCGGTGCCGGGGGATTGGCCCACCGGCAATACGACCTCCGTTCGGCGAATGAACTCCTGGAGGCAGGTCTGCGTCTGAGTCGCGAGCTGGGTGATGATTGGCATAGCGCGTTGGCACTCATCAACCTCGGGCTCGTGGCGCACGACCAGGGGGACTACGCGCGGGCCCTTCGGCTGCACGAGGAGAGTCTCGCGCTCTGCCGAGATGCCAATAACACGTGGGGCATTGGTACGTCCCTCTCCAACATCGCATGGGCAGCGCTCTTCGTCGGAGATCTCCCACATGCCCGGTCCGTCGCTGATGAGGCGTTGGTGCTTCGGCGTCAGTTGGGCGATACGCTCGGGGTCGCCTACACGCTTTACACCCTCGGTCGAGTCGCCCTCGAAGAAGGTCATGCGATCGAAACTCGGGCGTTGCTGGCCGAGAGTGTGGATCTTTTCCGCAAGATCGGCGAACGCTGGGGGCTGGCCGCGTGCCTGGAAACACTCGCCATCGCTAACGCTTCGCCAGGCAGTGAGCGAGCGGGACCGATGCGCGCGGCGCGACTGTGGGGCGCCGCCGAAGCCCTCCGCGAATCGCTGGGAGCACCCTTGACGCCGGCCGATCGACGGGTACATGAGGGCTTTCAGGACATCGCTCGCGCGCATCTCGGTGACGAACGCTGGGTCGTCGCCTGGGACACGGGGCGGAAGATGCCCCTCGATGAAGTGCTCCATGAAGCGTTGGACGTTCCGGCAGTCAGCCAACTGAAACAACGTTCCTCGCCAGGCACCTCGGGTTATCCCGCGGGACTGACCGCCCGAGAGGTGGAGGTTCTTCAGCTTGTAGCTGAGGGCCTGAGCAACGTCGAAGTCGCCGAGCGGCTTTCGCTCAGCCCGCGTACAATCGGCCAGCACCTACGCTCCATCTACAACAAGCTCGGCGTCGGCTCGCGCACTGCGGCGACCCGCTTCGCCATCGAGCACGAACTCGTCTAACCACCTCGCCACCCCCTCTCCGACGACGTACTACGCCGTTTGACGCAGCGGTGTGCGCTCTGTGCGTCGTTCGGCGCAAGGACATCCGCAAACATTGGTCATCGTGTTTGCGCTATTCAGACGATGCGCGAGTCGTGAAATCCCACTAACGTGAAATCACGATGGTACGACAGCGGTTCGTGCAAAGGAGAGGCAACATGGTCAACCTGCGGAGCAGCAGTACGATGGCTGGCGCACTCGATGACGCAGCGGTGCGTGCATTCGCCAAGACCGTTCGAGGCGAAGTCCTGAGTGTGCGCGACGACGGCTACGAGGCGGCCCGCCGGGTCTTCAATGCGATGATCGACCGGCGCCCAGCGCTCATCATTCGCTGCACCGGGCGGGATGATGTCGTTCGTGGCGTCGAATTCGCCCGGACGCATGGTCTTTCGCTGTCAATTCGCGGCGGCGGCCACAGCGTTGCCGGGAACGCGGTCTGTGAGGGCGGCTGCATGCTTGATCTTTCGGGCATGAAAGGCATTCGGGTCGACCCAGTGAAGCAAATTGCGGTCGCGGAGCCAGGGCTGACGCTGGCTGAGTTCGACCACGCCACCCAGGCACACGGCCTCGCTACACCGCTGGGGATCGTCTCGGTGACCGGTATCGCGGGACTGACGCTCGGCGGCGGCATCGGCTGGCTCAACGGTAAGTACGGTCTTGCCTGTGACAATCTGCTCGCGGCCGAGGTCGTTACGGCTAACGGCACGGTAATAACGGCGAGCGCGGACGAAAACCAAGATCTGCTCTGGGGGCTGCGCGGCGGCGGCGGCAATTTCGGCGTGGTCACATCCTTTACCTACCGGCTACATCCGGTCGGAACCGTGCTCGCAGGAGCCATTACCTTCCCCGCCGAGCGCGCGCACGACGCTTTACGCTTCTATCATGCGTTCACGCGTACCTCCCCCGACGAACTCTCGACCGCCGGTATGCTCACCAGCGATGGAGACGGACACGCCCTCTTCACCGTCGCGCTCTGTTACTGCGGGGATATCTCCGAGGGGGAGCGCGTGCTACAGCCGCTCCGCTCGTTCGGGCCACCAGCCGCGGACATGGTCGCTCCGATGGATTACTGCTCGTTTCAGAGCGGCGGAGATGCGGGTTTTCCAGAAGGACGCCAGCACTACTGGAAATCGAGCTTCTTGAAAGAACTCTCCGATGATGCCATCGACACCTTGCTCGGCCATGTCGCCCAGATGCCCTCACCGTTCAGCGTCGTCGGCCTGCAACAGATATCCGGCGTCGCCAGTCGGGTCGACTCGGCCGCGACAGCCTTCGCCCACCGTGCCCAGCAATACGATTGCAGTATCCTCTCGCAATGGGCGAATCCAGCGGATACGGAACGCAACATCTCCTGGACACGCGAATTCTTCGCCGCGATGGAGCCATTCATGGAGCGTGGCGTCTATGCCAACAACCTTGGGGACGAAGGAGAGGATCGTGTCAGAGCCGCCTACGGCGCGAACTATGATGCCCTGACGGCGCTCAAAACCAGGTACGACCCGACCAATCTCTTCCATCTCAATCAGAACATCAAGCCGAAGATGTGATGGGGCTACAGGCGAGGTGCTAGAGGACTATTTTCCTTCACTCTGAGGCGTAACCCCGTCATCCTGAGCCGCAGCGAAGGATGACGGGAAGAGGCCGCCTCGGTTGATCGAAAGCCTATTTCGCGCACCGTCCACGCTTGACGAGCCAAGCAGTTGCCATCCCACCCGTCCCATCCTATGCTAACCCCGCTATGGCGCAGAACGATTCCGCGAACCAGCCAACCGAGGCGCGCGAAGTTCACGAGAGCGAAGTGACGCTCGCGCAAGTGATGCTGCCGTCGGATGCCAATAGGTTCGGGAACGTGCATGGTGGTACGATCATGAAGCTGGCCGATACGGCCGCCGGCATCGCCGCCATCCGTCACTCCCGGCGACGCGTCGTCACCGTCATCATGGACTCGATGACCTTCCTCGAACCGGTCTACGTCGGCGATCTCGTCACCGTGCGAGCGCGTCTCACCTGGGCCGGCACCTCCAGCATGGAGATCGAAGTGCGCGCCGAGGCCGAGGACGTGCCGACCGGCCGCGTGACGCATACCTCGACCGCCTACCTCGTCTATGTCGCCCTCGATGACGCCGGCAAGCCGTGTTCGGTACCGAAGCTCCAGCTCACGACGGATGAGGAGCGTACCCGCTGGCAGCAGGCCGAGGCGCGCCGCACCTATCGACTGGCGGCGCGCGGCGACTGAGCGCTGAGCGTGTACGATTGGCCGGGAGAATCGTCATGCCGGGCGAGGAGGAATGATGCCGCGCTTGCTGGTCCTCGACATTGATGGGACGCTGCTCGATCCGTCGGATATCGTGACGCCGGTCGTTCATAACGCGATCGCCGCGGCGCGTGCGGCCGGAGTCGAGGTCGCGCTGGCGACCGGGCGACGGCTACGTTCGGCGCAACGCATCGTCGCAGAGGTCGGCATTCGTGTGCCACTCGTGCTGTCTAATGGCGCGCTCATCTGGAGCACGGAGCGCGAAGAGGTGATGAACCAGATCACCTTCACGCCCGAGATGCTTGGCTTCATCGTTGAGGAATCGCTCAAAGATGAACTGGCACCGGTGCTCATGCAGGGTCCCAAGCGCGGCGAACGGCTCGTCGTGCCGGAAGACGCGCCACAGCCCGAATTCGTCAACGCCTTCGTCGGGCGGCGCATGGTGGAAGTCGATCTGCTTCCCGCGGACGATCTC
>CALAGB010000408.1 GCA_937891245.1 uncultured Thermomicrobiales bacterium
CAGCGGAGTCAACACCGGCGACCAGGTCACGGCGACCGCGACTGACGGCAGCGGCAATACGTCACAGTTCGCCGCCAATGTTCCCGCCGGCGGGACAGCACCCTCGGCAATCTCCCTTCCGGGGCACTTCGAGATCGAGAACTACCGACCGGGTGGCGAGGGCGTTGGCTACCACGACACGACGGCCGGCAATACCGGCGGCGCCTATCGCCAGGACGATGTCGACATTCAAACCTGCGCCGATCCCACCACGCCCTCGGGGCAGACCTGCTACAACGTCGGCTGGACCGCGGCCGGTGAATGGCTGGCCTATGACGTCTCCATCACGAACGCCGGTACCTATACCTTCGCCATTCGGGTCGCCTCACCGAACTCCGGTATGAGCTTGCATCTGGAGTTGGACGGAACGAACATCAGCGGTTCGATCGCCTTGCCAAACACCGGTGGTTGGCAGACCTGGAAGACCGTGACGACCGGCCCGATCACGCTACCGACCGGAATCCATACGCTCAAGTTTGTCGAGGACACCGGTGGATGCAACCTCAACTACGTCGATGTGGCGGCATCGCCATAGTCGGCGTCCGGAAACGCGTGCAGGCGACGAAAAAGGTTCGTGCGAGATCGTCAGGATCTGGGAACCGCATCACCATCGGCCAGTCACTGACAACGCACCTGCTCGAGATTGGGATGATGAAGTTGGCTAAGCTCTATGTCACCGGCGGACAGCAACGCAACGCTCGATCCATGCTCGAAGGGGACGCCTACTGGTACAAATACCATAAGGGGTTGATTCTGGAGGTCGACACGGTCACCGGGCAGGCCGAGCGTCGCGCGGAATATGTCTCGCCCCCAGATGTCTGCGCCGATGAAGATCCGGCCATTCTGTTCAAATGCGGGACGATGGCGGGCGATAAGTTGTACGTCAGCACTCAGACGGAGGTGCTGGTCTACAACCTGCCCGATTTCACACTGGGCACCTACATCTCGCTCCCCTGCTTCAATGACGTTCATCACGTTCGGCCATCGCGAGACGGCCATCTCCTGGTGGCGAACTCAGGTCTCGATATGGTTCTGGAGATCACGTCGGACGGAGAGGTACTGCGTATCTGGAATACGCTCGGCGAGGATCCCTGGTCGCGCGTCACCCAAGAGGCTGACTATCGCCGGGTGACGAGCCTGAAGCCGCACCGATCTCACCCAAACCACATTTTCTACCTCGGCGATGAACCCTGGGTAACACGCTTCGAGCAGCGCGATGCATGCAGCCTCACCAATCCGGTCAAGCGCATCGACATCGGCATCGAGCGGGTGCATGACGGGCATCTGTTTGATGGTCATCTCTACTTCACGACCGTCAACGGCTGCATCGCGATCGCGAACGTGGAGACGTTGCAGGTCGAGGAGGTAATCGACCTGAATACGATCGCGCCACCGGACGTGGTTCTCGGCTGGTGTCGGGGGCTCCTCGTCGAAGATGGAACGGTGTGGGTCGGCTTCTCTCGACTGCGGCTCACGAAAATTCGCCGGAACATATCGTGGGTGCGGCAGGGATTCCGGCAACTTCTGCCGACCCGCATCGCCTGCTACGATCTGCGCCGTCGAACCTGCATCACCGAGATTGATCTGCAGGAGCACGGACTGGATGCCGTCTTCAGCATCTTCCCGGTACCTGAACCGCTCAGGTCGGCAGCGACACCAGCGATGGAGTTTCACGCCAGTAGTTGAACCGCGGACCTGACCGCGCCGGTACTAGATTGGAGGGAGCACGCGTCCGCACTGGATGGTCTGGCATGTGACATTGGAAGATATATCTGCTAAGCGCCATCCCAGCGATCGGCTGACATGGCGCTGAAAGAGAGCCGGCACTGGTGAGACGGCCGAATAAGCACCACGATCATCCAAGCGCATGCGCTTCATATCCGGGCATCCGATCCTGGAAATTCCGCTGCGCTGACTGTGGAACGAGTTGGGAAGTGACCGTGCAAATGATTCTGGAGAGCAATGATTGGACCCGTTGCCCCAGTTGCGACTGCCCGACGTTACGCGGTGACAACCAGGTACCGCGTGACCATGGTTAGACGAGATGGACCGCGCAGTTCGGATCGTCGACGCGCGACAGCATCATCGGCCCGCTGAACCATCACCTCAGCCGTTTCGGGGTGTGCGACGATGAGGATTCGCACAGCCGCCGACCTTTCGTGCCTCCCGTCCATACATCGAAATGGCAATCTGTCAGACCTTAGTTCTCATCGGTTGCCGCGTGGCCACGTGTCGGTCGCTCGTCGTCCCGATCCAACTGTGTCAAACCTGGTGGCACAAGAATTGGCAATTGTAATTCTACGATTGAAATCTCCAGAGCGACCGTGAACAGAGGAGACGGAATTCCTGGGTAAAATGGTACAGACTGCCGTAACTGTCAACAAACCTGTCGATCGACGGGGAGGTGGGATGTTACGGCAAACGGGGTGGACGACGATCCGCGTTCGGGTCAAACGAAGACAGCGTACCCGGCAGATTGCGAGAACGTCCGACCGGAGCCCGACGACCGTCGCCCGGATATTGCGCGAACGAGTTGACCGGCCACCTGCCCCGCACCGCCGAGTCTCGAACGTCAACCCCTATCGACCGCGGATTCAAACTGAGTTCAACGTTGGTCGCTCGGCCAGTCGTATTCTCGAACGAATGGGCGAGGACTGGCAACAATCCGGTATTACGACTCACACGAACTTCAAGGATGGCGCGGGGAGCATCCGCCGGACACATGCCCGGCAACCGGGCGCAGCCGGCATTCCGATCCGCTGCGAACGACTGCCCGCCGAGTTGATTCAGAGACAGTGGCGAGAAATCCCTTGTTCATCCATCCATCCATCCAACAACCCCACCCCCTCGCCACGCCCTGGCCCGCAGCTTCAACGGCCAATACTTGAGGTGGGGCGCGCCGAATACCTGTATCCCAACAGGGCCGTACGTGTCGCGTGCCGACGAACCGTTGGCGCGCCGACTATTCATTGAGCTCTAGAGCGATGGGAGGATGATGAAGACGCCGATGCGGTTCGTCGTGGCTGCACACCAACCCTTGTCCGCAAAGGTGTTGTGTTTGGTTCTACGCGAGGCCGGTCATGATGTCGTGGTAGTGCCCAACACGGCGGCTCTTATGGATCGCGTCAAAGTCCACGACACCGAGGCGGTGCTGTTGTCCACGGATTTACCCGGATTCGACGAAGTCGAGATTTGTCGCGCGCTGCGTGCCACAGGATATACGGGACCGGTTCTGGTGGCCGCCGAACAGATGAGTTCGCCTGCGGTTGTCGCATTATTGGATTCAGGCGCCGACGAGGTCATGCTCCTCTCCATGTCCCCGCAAGAGATGATCTCGCGCATTCGGGCAGTCATGCGACGGTTCGATCCGATACAGGCACAGATGTTTGGGCCGTCCCTCCGGATCGGTAATGCGACACTCTCACTGCTCGAGATGACCGTGCAACTCGACGGGCACATGCCCATGCTGCTCACCCCAATAGAGCATCGTATCCTCGCCTGTTTGATGAGCAACAGCCCGCACATGGTGAAACGAGAGAAGATCATCGAGCAGGCGTGGGGTGATGATGACGTGACTGAGTCGAACGAACTCGCCGTCTATATCGGACGGCTACGGAAGAAATTGGAACCAGATCCACGGTGCCCCAAGTATTTACATACGGTTCGCGGGCTGGGATACATTTTCGAGTACCGCATGGAATCGTAATTGGCTGAGCCGCGCCATTGAGATAAGCCGGTTACTCCGGGCTTTCTCCGATCGACCTCACACTCTTCACCGTTCAGTCACCGACCCGGCCTGAAAGGATCTTGCGCCAGGCGTTTGCCCGCTCGGCAAGTTCCGGTTTTTCGTTTGCACACGTGGTCAGTCGCAATTTGAGGGAGTCACGGATGAGTCTCGCCAGCACGATGCTCTTCACCACGACAATCACCTCGATCGTCCGGATCCAAGAATAGTGCAGGCGGTAGAAGCGCCGAACGCTTCGAAACCATTGCACGCTCATCTCCGTGCGACGCTGATCCGAGCTGGCCCCGCCGACGTGGGTCACGGTTGTGACCGGCGTAAAATGCACTTCCCATCCGGCTGACCAGAGGCGCAAGCAGAGATCGACCTCTTCGTAGTACAGGAAGAACGATTCATCAAAGCCGGCCGCGTCGTCCACAGCTTCGCGGCGCAGCGCTAACGCCGCGCCGAGGGCCCATGGGACACGTTGAGAATCGTTGTACGCCCAGGTGCGGAGATAGCGGTCGCGGAGAATTGGCACAAAACGGACGAACCGCCCCAGCGTGCTCTCCTCCAGGAAGATGGAGAGAGGTGTTGGAAACGGATAGCAGGACGCTTGCAACGACCCATTTACGTTGACGAGTCGCGGTCCGACAACGGCCGCCCGGGGATGTCGATCCAGATACTGGCTCAAGGAGTGAAGAGCACCCGGCGCGAGCCGCGTATCTCCATTGAGCAGGAGCACATACGGCGCGAGGCACGCCGCCATGCCCTGGTTCGCCGCGGAGCCATAGCCGGAATTGGTACTGCTGACGATCAGCCTGACCCACGGGAACTCTGCTCGTACCATCTCGGAGCTGCCGTCGGTGGAGGCGTTATCGACGACAATCACCTCGCTCGCTTCAGCGAAGGGTATCGTCTCCAGGCACGCATGCAGGTGATCTCGAGTGTTGTAACTCACGATGACAACGGCCATGGCGGTCATCTGAAGCGGTTCACCGGCAGATCCGCCGTGTACAGCGGGGTACGAAGACGCGGTAGGTACCGTTGAGTAGGCTCGTCATCCCACCGTCCACCGTCCATCCATCTCGGCTGATCCGTCCAATCGCGGCTGAGACTAGCATATGGATGTGTCAGTGCAAGTTCTCCTGACCGGTCGAGGATGACAACATTTCAAGTCTCCCACCAATTGACTCGGCCCGGAGAGCATCCTCTCGGCAGATGCGTGAACCGGACTGCTCTTTATGAAGATATCGTCAGACTGTGGCACGACCGCTTGATTGCATCCTGTAAGTGCGTCCCTCTACGATTGAAGCCACTCGGCTGAATGTTCCGCAGGATGATCATGCCTTGTCCGAGTACGGCCATGCTGTGACACGACTGTGATCGATCATCAGGGAAGGACATGGTCTGATGCTGAGTTGGTCGAACACTCGTGTGTTGGTAACCGGCGGCGCGGGCTTCCTGGGGAGCCATGTCGTCGCTGCCCTGCAGCGGCAGGGTTGCCGCGAGATTATCGTGCCGCGCAGTCGCGACTACGATCTGGTCAACGCCGCCGACGTCTGCCGGCTCCTCCGCGAAACACATCCCGAAGCCGTTGTGCATCTGGCGGCGAAAGTCGGCGGCATCGGCGCGAACCGCGACCAACCCGCTGTCTTCTTCTATGACAACCTGATGATGGGCGCGCAGATGATGCACGAGAGCTGGCGCGCCGGGGTGGCGAAATTCGTCGCCATCGGCACGGTCTGCGCCTATCCCAAGCACACCGCGACCCCCTTCCGCGAGGAGACACTCTGGGACGGCTACCCCGAGGAGACGAACGCGCCGTACGGGCTTGCCAAGAAGATGCTTCTCGTTCAGGCGCAAGCCTATCGCCAGCAGTATGGCTTCAACGCCATCTATCT
>CALAGB010000409.1 GCA_937891245.1 uncultured Thermomicrobiales bacterium
TCGAACGTTCCCCGGTCGACGATCTATCGCTGGAAACAGGGGCGGACAAGGAGCGCCTACGACCCCGAGAACCTGCTCAGGCTCGCGGATGCGCTCGAACTGCACAAGATCGACACCAATCAATTGCTGCGTGCGGCCGGTCAACCGACGATCGACGCACTTGCCGGCCACCCAAGCGACGAACTGCGGGAACTGCTGCAACGCTGGCAGAAGCCGATCCGCAATAACTTGCCGGCACCGCTCACCTCGTTCGTCGGACGTGAGGCTGAGATCGACAAGCTATGCGAACTGCTTCCCCAGCGGTACGTCCGGCTCATAACGCTGACCGGCGCGGGCGGCAGCGGCAAAACCCGCCTGGCGCTACGCGTCGCCGACGAGGCGCTCGACGTCTTCCCCGATGGCGTCTTCTTCGTATCGCTGGCAGCGTTGACCGATCCCCGGCTGATGGTGGCCGCCATCGCCGAGGCGATCGGACTGCGGGATTTCCAGGAAACGCCACTGAAGACGCGTCTGCTCGGCTGGCTGCGTGAGCGCCGGGTCCTGCTTATCCTCGATAACCTCGAACACTTGACCGACGTCGGTCCAGAGATCGTCGAGCTGCTGAGCGCGGCCCGCGAGTTGACGATCGTGGCGACGAGTCGCGTGCCGTTACGACTCATCCCCGAGTACGAATGGCCGGTGTCGCCGTTGCCGCTACCCGAGGCGAGCGATGGTCACGGGCGCCGGGCGCTCCGCCGGCTCCGCGAAAATCCGGCGATCGATCTCTTCGTCCAACGCGGCGAGGCGGTTCGCTACGTGCTCGATGATGACGATCTGCCGGCAATCGCGCAGATCTGCACCCGGCTCGACGGCCTGCCGCTGGCGATCGAGCTGGCCGCCGTGCAACTGCGCGGGCGAAACCCGGAACGGCTGCTGGCGGAGTTCCCGACCGCACTCGAACTGACCGGCGTCGGACAACGCGATCTACCGGAGCGCCAGCAAACGTTGCGGGCGACGATCGCCTGGAGCGTCAATCTCCTGCCGGATCGGGCGCGTACCCTCCTGCTGCAATTGAGTGTCTTCGCCGGAGGTTGGACCGAGGATGCCGCCCGCCTCGTCTGTCAGGCCACAACCGCCGATCTTGAACGGCTGACCAACGCGAACCTGATCCAACGAACCGTGAGCGCGAGCGGCACGGCCCGCTACGTGATGCTCGAAACGATCCGCGAATATGGGATTGAACAACTCGCCGCCAGCGGCAACGAGCATTCCGCACGCGAACGTCACGCCCGCACCTTCCTCGCGCTCGCCGAATCGGCCCCACCCTACGTCCCCGAAACCCGCACCACCGACTGGTACGACCGCATCCACGCCGACATCGACAATATCCGCGCGGCACTGGATTGGGCGGAATCCAGCAACGACCGCCAACTACTCGCACGCCTCACCGTGGCGATGTGGCCCTACTGGCATGAATACCAGCAGGTGCACGAAGGACGCCGGCGGCTCAAGATCATTGTGAACCACGGCGACGAACTCGATCCGCGACTACGCGCGATGGCATTCACCGGCGCAGGGACACTTGCCGCCGTGCAATCGGCATATGACGTGGGGCTGGCATACGGACAGGAAGCGCTGGCACTCTGGCAGCAACTCGCCGATCATCGCGGCCAGGCGTTGATTCTCCAGCAGCTCGGCTGGGTCGCCCTCATGAGCGGCAACTTGGAGCAGGCCATCGAGCTGTTTCAAGCATTGGTTGAGCACTGGCGAGCAACCGGCGATCCGCTTGGCATTGCCGGTGGTTTGGGTAGTCTGGCCGCCGCGACCTATATCAGCGGGGATTTCGATGCGGCGTTGCCATACCTGCTGGAGGCCGACCGGCTTCAGCGTGAAGCTGGCGATGAGCCCGGAATCGCGCGCTCACTCTGCGACCTCGGGCTCCATGCAATGCTGCAAGGCGATGCCGCCGGAGCGATTCCATTGCTGAGCGAAGCAGTCGACCGCTTGCAGGCCGTGAGAAGCGTTTTTCTCATGGTACGAACCAAATTCTATCTTGCCACCGCATTCTGCCTGAACGGGCAGCTCGATGAGGCACTCGACATCTACCTCGATCTCCTTCGGCTCCACGAAGAGATCGACGATCGTGCTGAGCTCTCGTTGACCCTTCTTGGCTTCGCCGCCGTGGCTCACCGCCAGGGCAACGCTCGCCGCTCCGCCATCCTCTGCGGCGCGGTCGATCCCATTCTCCAATCCAGCCGTGTCGCGCTCCCGCCCACCGTGAAGTCCCTCTATGACCACGAAGTCAGCCTCGTCCTCCAACAAATCGACCCGCCCACCTTCGCCCAAGCCTTCGCCGAGGGCACGGCGATGACGATGGAGGAGGCGATTCGGTTTGCAAGAGCGGGAGCGACAAACATTTAGGGCCTCAATTCTTCAGCGATGTTCCCATTTGTTCCATTCCGTTCCAATTCCCTTTCTCTACCGCCATCGATCAGCCGCATAAGCTAATCTCACGTCATGAGTTCCAACTGTCTAGTCGGCGAATGAACGCGAGAGGGGACTTTCGAATAATGCGCAAGAAAACCAAACAAGCGACTGTCTTGGTTGTCACGTTGATGCTGACGATGGCGGTTTTCGTACCCGGCGTGGCGGCTCAATCTCCGTGGAGTCCGCGAACGCAATCGGATCAGCAATCGCTTTGTAAGGGCTACATCTGGTGCGAAGGACTGCAAGGGTCGGGAATCGTCTTGTCCAGTCGATTTGGCCGGGCGAGCGGTTACGTCACGCTTCAAATTGACACCTTTGCCGGAGAGTCCCGCTCGGATGAACTGTGGTACGCGGGTGGGAACGTTTCGCTCGAAGGATTCCCGCTGGGCTCCTTCACCTCCAGCGCAATTTGGACGGACAACATCGTTGAGAATTGCCTGACGAGTTGCGTCTACGAGGTCAGAGGCGAAGGCACACTGAACCACAGGAATGTCACGTTTATGCTGACGTACGAGCCGAACACAGGCGTGCTGACATTCAACGCGTGGGACGCACGGTCGTACGCGAACGTGGGCGCACTTCAGGGCCAATATTACGGGAACATGACCATCCACTCGCCGTGGGAGTATTAGCGTTCTGACGGCTGCGTTGTCTTTTCACGATCGCACATCGATGGACGTGGGAGTCAGAGTATCGAGGCGTTTATGCGACCGCGGCCTCTCTCGCGGGCCAGCTGTACTGGTCGAGGCCAGATCAGTTGAGGGAGTATGGACCGGGGTGCGGATCATTGATCTCAACCCCGGCAGGCTATCGTGACCAATCACCAAAGCTGTGGCTGCGTTCATTTGCCTGCACAATTCCGTTTCATTTCGTTCCACTTCGAATGGCTCGCGCCCGTTACCCCCCGGCTGCTTGTTACGCTCACCCTGAGTTTCTCCATCGGCCTGCCCAGCCGTGAAGGGCCCGGTTCAAGCAGCCGGGCCTGGGGGCTGGCTGCTGGATTCCCGGAGATCATGCGCTGAGCATCTTGGGCATTGTTGGGCGATATGGGGGAGACGGGTCGATGATTAACCGATACCGATGGGGGTTCTTTACGCTTGTGGCAACGCTCATTACCTTGCTGCCGCTGGCTCAGCTTGGGCTCGCCGTTCAACCGGCCCTGGCGGACACGGCGATCAGTGATCCGCACTTCCAGGCAACCTGGGCCTATACCGATCAGGTCGTCGCCTCACAGCAAGTTAACCGCACCTGGATGTGGGGCCCACAACCGAACGGTGCCGCCATCGTCGAGCCGTACTGGGATTCGCTCACCGGCTGGCGACTCGTCCAGTATTTCGACAAGACGCGCATGGAGATCACCAATCCGGGTGGCGATCAGTCGTCTATCTGGTACGTCACCAATGGCCTGCTGGCGAAGGAGTTGATCACTGGCAATATGCAGATCGGTGACGACAAATTCGTGCAATATGCGCCCGCGCAGGTAAATGTGGCTGGTGATGCCAACGACCCGAACGGCCCAACTTACGCAACCTTCAATACGCTGATGAGCCTAGCAGCCAACCCGGATGGCTCGACGATCACGCAGACCGTCAACCGGAGCGGTACCCTGGTGACTGATTCCTCGCTTGCGAGCTATGGGGTGACAGCGCAGAATGTCGGTTCACTCACCAACCATACGGTCGCGTCCGTCTTTTGGGATTTCATGAACAGCACCGGACTTGTCGAGCAGAATGGACAGACCAGCACCGGCCAGCTTTTTCAGAATCCGTTCTACGCCACCGGCTATCCGCTGACTGAGCCGTACTGGACGCATGTGCTCGTCGGTGGAGTACAAAAGCTGGTGTTGGTGCAGGTCTTCGAACGGCGCGTCCTGACCTACACGCCGGATAATTCGGACGGCTGGAAAGTCGAGGCGGGCAACGTTGGCCAACACTACTACACCTGGCGTTATACGCAGCTGCAACAGGTCGCTATGCCGGTGCAAGATTTGAACACAACCCCGGCGAGCGTTCATAGCTGCGGGCCGTCCAACTGGAACGGCACCGAGCCGCAAGCCGATCTGTTCTACGGTCAACACGTGACGCTCGTGCACCAGGAAACGCACTGCCGCGTATTCAACGCGCAGGACGGTGTCTGGTGGGATCAGGCGCTCGGAACGGTAACGGTCTACGCTGGAAACGCCACCTCCGGCACTCCGCTCGATACCCAGCCTGAGACCGACTTTATGGTCTTCCACGAACCATCTGACTTCTGGGGCGGCGCCGTTGGCTGGAACACATCTGGTGTGCAACTGCTCTATGACCATCGCAGCGTCGCCAACGGATGGGAAAACACGAACTCAACATCGAACAACACATGGTCGTGGGAACAGACCGCCGATACGAACCCGCCCCAATCCATGAGTGGAAGCTTCCCCGGACACCCGATGATCTGTCCGCTCGATAGCTGGACCGCGTCGTCCCAGGCATTCGGGATGAGCTTCAGCACACGACTCGACCCAAACTCGCTGGCAGGGGCGCCCACCGGAACGATTCCCTATGTCTTCGACGTGACCGGGGTCAATCTTGACACGATCGATCTTGTGCAGGCCGTCACCCTGCCGCCTGGGGCAACGCTCGGCCACTTCCAGACCGGCAACTGTCTCTTCGTCTATATGAATCCTGCCAGCGCGGCCGGGCAATACACCGTGATTCTCAAGCTCCCGGACGGCCGCCACATGTCGACCGCGTTCGACTTCCTCCCGGCAATCGGTGCGGCATCCGGTGAAGGCAGCGTCGAGTACAAATCGACGATGGACGACCTGAACACCTACGCCGGCACACTCGTTACAAACTCAGTGAGCGATGGTGTCGAGAATATCCAGGCAACCGGATTCGGCGACGATGGCGGCTGGGCGAACGCGGGTGCGAAACGCGCGGACTTCGGTGACTCGAGTGTCAGCCTCGATGTGCGACAGGTTACCGCCGGTGGTAGCTCGAATGCCTGCCTGGACGCCCGAGCGCTCTTCGCTGGCGCGAAAAACGACTACCTCGTACTCTGCCTGCTCAGTTCCGGCGAAACCGTCGCCCAACACCGCTATTCGTCGAACGGTGCGATCTATTACGCGACGCTCTTCGATCGTGCGGCCCGGCCGGGGACCAACCCGATGACCGACTGGAACACGCTCAAGATCGTCTCCAAGGGAGACGTGGCCTGGTTCTACATCAACGACACACTCGTCGGATCAGCCCAACTCGCGGCACAGGATCAGGGAACGATCGGTTTTTCAGTCACGAGCACCGGAGATAGCCCCATGTCATGGCAGTTCAGGAATTTGGTGGTGAAATCGCTACAATAGTCAGCGACGTTCATCATGGTTCGATTGCGCCCCAGCCAGTTACATGCTGGGGCGTAATTGCGATCACCGGCGCGTCCTCAAGGCGCATCGCGCGGTATTGCGAGTAGCGCACGCGCAGCAACGCGATAATGCCCGCATGCTCCGGATCATCCGGCCCGAACATGGTCACCGGCCCACGTACATGCAGCCAGGCGAGGCGGGACCAGTCGGTATCGTCGTAGCGGTCGATGATGAGGGCGGCGCGGTGGGTCGCTTCGATATTGCTCACGCGTTGGAGGGTGCGGCCGGGGCGCTTCGGTTTCTCGTCGATGGCGATGTAGAAGCGCTCGCCGTCGCAGGCGTAGCAGACCGGCATGACGTGCGACTCGCCGCTGGCGCTCGTCGTCGCCAGATGCCCGATCCGTTGTGCCTGCACGAAGCGGAGTTGCGCGTCTGTCAGCCTCGCGGTCATGGTCGGCCCTCCATTGCAGGTACCGAATTTCTCTCGCAGAGGCGGGGGGTTGTCATCCTGAGGCCGCAGCCGAAGAATCTCCTCCTCGTATCCCCTAACGCGATGTAGGATTGACGAAAAAGAGATCCCTCACTGCGGTTCAGGATGACAAAAACTGCGTCTCTGCGCGAGTCAATTCCCCTCGTCCACGCGGCACGACTTGACAGGCACGCTCCGCATTCGCAAAAATCCGAAGACATGCGGCTAGGAGGACGCGCCATGAAGACCATTGACATGCCAACCAAGACCGACGAGCGCATCGTGACGATGCTGCGCGCCGTCG